>DAORUA010000022.1:0-3853 GCA_035432945.1 Vicinamibacteria bacterium
GAGCGGGAAGCCCACCACCGTGCAGACGCGCGCGGTGGCGCCCCGCAGGGCATGCGCGCAGTAGTGAACCCAGGTCGGGTTCACGCATACGGTGGCGAAGCCATACTGGCGCGCCTCGCCGCAGAGGCGCTCGATGTCGCTCTGGGTGGCCTCGGGCTTCAGGAGGGTGTGATCGATGAGGCTGGCGACGCCGTGCGGGTAGACGTTGGGATCGGCGCGGAGACCGAAGCGGTCGACTCCGGCCAGGGCGAACGTCGACATCCGGTCCGGGCAGCAGCCGTCGACCACGTTGTGGCACGCGCAGGCCGCTTCGAAGGAAACGCCGGGCCGCGCGTCGAGGGCGGCGAGGACCGCCCGGACCACGGTTTCGACCAGAGCCTGTTGCGGGTGAGCCACGGTGTCCTGCCCTTCGCCTTCCTTCAGTTCCGTTCGAGGGCGACGATCTTCGCCACCCGACGCTTGTGCCGGTCTTCCACGCACTTGCCGGACACGAAGAGCTGAACCAGGACGAGGGCCTTCGCCGCATCCACGAGCTTCGCGCCCAGGGTCATCACGTTCGCGTCGTTGTGCTCGCGCGCGTTCTTCGCCGCCGCCTCGTCGTTGCACATGGCCGCGCGCACGCCCCGGATCTTGTTGGCGGCGATCGCCGACCCGATGCCCGCGGCGTCGATCATGACGCCGAAGTCGCACTGCGAAGTGGCCACCAGGCGCCCGACCGCGGCCGCGAAGTCGGGATAGTCGGCCGCGTCCGTGCTGTGGGCGCCCACGTCGCGGACCACGAAGGTCTCGAGCAGGCGGGCCTTGAGCGCTTCCTTCAGGGGGAACCCGCCGTGATCCGAACCCAGGGCCAGGGAAAGACGGGTGGCGCCATCGGTCTCGATGATCTTCACGTCGCGGGAGTGGGCGATCTCCCGGGCCCAGTCGGTGATGACGGTGCCGGGCTTGACCCGCAACTCGCCGCCCCGGCCCACGGCCGTGACGTCTTCAGCCGTGACGATCTCAAAGGCCATGGCTTTTGGGGCGCGCCCTGGTCCCTCGACTATCCCTTGTCGGCCATGATGGCCTGCACGGTGGAGAGCGCGCGCTCCTTCTGGAACTTCTTGAGCACCTCGCGGACGCCCGGGTGGGTCTTGGTGATTTCGTCGAGGTTGGCGCGGCTCAACTCGAGGCACTCGCAGTCGACCGCGGCGGTGAGGGTCGCGGTCCGCGGCTTGCCGGTGAGCACCGCGATCTCGCCGAAGAAGTCTCCCTCTTCGAATTCCTGGACCTTCATCGACTTGCCCTTGGGGGTCTTCACGTAGGCCTTCACCCTGCCGGTGGTGAGGATGAACATGGAGTCGCCCGCGGCGCCCTCGGCCACGATCACGTCGCCCGCCTCGAACGACACGAGTTCGAGGCCGCGCATCACCGCCACCAGTTCCTCCGGGGAGAAGCCGTCGAAGAGCGGGGTCGAGAGGCCCGGCTTGGCCGCCGGGGCGGCTTCCGGTTCGACCGCGAAGGAGTCGTCGAACTCCGCGACCAGGTCCGGGGCGGGCGCGGGGGCGGCGGCGGGGGGAGGTGCCAGGGCGGGCTCGGGCAGAAAGGCGTCCGCGGACGGCAGCGCGTCGATCATCGGCCCCGGGTCGAAGGAGGGGATGGCGTCCGCGGCGGGAGCGGCCACGCCGAGCTCGATCTCGCTCGACGAATCGATCTCTTCGAAGCCGAAGTTCATGCCGGAGGAGGAGATGGCGGGGAGGTTCGCGGGCTTGGGCACGTTCAGGGTGCGCCGGCTCTTGTCCTGGATCATCTTGGCCATGCGCTCTTCGACGTCGCGGCGGCCCGGCTCGATCTTTTCGATGCGCTTCAGGATGGCGATGGCCTTGGCCGCGAAGCCGTCGCTCGCCTCCTGATCGGCGAGGGTCATGAGGACGGGAATGGCCATGCGGTCCTGGCCGGCCATGACGTAGACGTCCGCCAGTTGCAGGCGCAGCCGCCGGTCGTGGGGCTTGGCCTGGGTCTGGGCCCGCAGCACTTCCACCGCCTTGGAGAAGTTCTTCTTCGCGATGAGATCCTGAACCTGATCAGACATGCTTTACCTGTGGATGGACAAACTCTTCTCAAAAGACGGCGATGTGTCGTCTTTGCTCGATGTTAGCATCGAGGAAGTTGCGGGCTCCGCAGTTTTCGCCCCCTCGCCGGCAGTCCTTTTCATCCAAAACCCCGCCCGAGCCCTTCCATGACCGGCATCACGACCCTCATCGACGATCTGAACCACGCCTGGGCCGAGCCGATCGCGAGGGCCAGCGACTTCGTCTTCGGGCCCTGGACGATCGCCCTCCTCTTCGGGGTCGGCCTCTTCCTGACCATCCGGCTGGGCTTCGTCCAGTTCGTCCACTTCGGGGCCGCGCTCCGGGCCTTCTTCGGCATCGATGAGCTGAAAGCAAAAGGCGCGTTGTCGCCTTTCCAGACCTTCATGACCGCGCTCGGCGCCACCATCGGTACCGGGAATATCGCCGGGGTGGCCACCGCCATCGTGAAGGGCGGGCCGGGCGCCTTGTTCTGGATCTGGGCCTGGGGTGCCCTGGCCATGGCGGTCAAGTTCACCGAGGCCGTCCTCGGGGTCTACTACCGCCGCTCCGGCGACGGCGGGCTCCTCGCCGGGCCGATGGTCTACCTGGCCGACGGTCTCAAGATGCCGCGCATGGGCTGGATCTACGCCTTCGTGGCCGGCGTCGCCGCGCTCACCACCACGCCCTTCACCCAGCCCAACTCCATCGCGGACGTGATGAATTCGCAGTGGGGCGTCCCCAAGATCGCGACCGGCGTGGTGCTCGCGATCCTGTGCCTGGTCACCATCATCGGCGGGGTGAAGACGATCGGCCGCGCCCTCGAAAAAGCCGCGCCCCTGAAGGTCATCCTGTACCTCACGGGCGGCGCCATCGTCCTGATCACCCATATCGGGCAGATCCCGGAGGCCCTCTCCATGATCGTCCGCGGCGCCTTCACCCAGGACGCGCTTCTCGGGGGAACCGCGGGGGTGGGGATCATGGTGGCCATGCGCTATGGCATCGCGCGCGGCATCTACGCGAACGAGGCGGGCTACGGCACCGCGGCCGTGGTCTACGGGGCGGCCCGGAGCAAGGACCCGTTCCACCAGGGCCTGAACGCCATCATGGAGGTCTTCATCGTGTCCTTCGTGACGAGTTCCATCAGCGCCCTCTCCATCATCGTCACCGGGGTGTGGAAGGCGGGACCCACGGGTGCGGCCGCGGTGGCGAGTGCTTTCGAGTCGTCCATGCCCGGCATCGGCGGTTCGCTGGTGACGGTCTGCGTGTTCCTCTTCGGCTACACCTCCCTCACCGGCTGGTCGTACTACGGCGAGCAATCGCTCGAATACATCTTCGGCCGGAAGATCGTCCTGCCCTACCGGTGGATCTATTGCGGGCTGGTGGTCATAGGCGCCACCAGCAAGGTGGACCTCGTCTGGAACTGGGGCGACCTCATGAACAGCCTGCAGATCTTCCCGAACCTTGTGGGCATCATCGGCCTCTCGGGGGTGGCCGCGAAGATCCTTCGCGACCGGCAGAGCAGCCGATGATCATGAAGGAGGCTTGGATCGGTCCCGGGGCCGAGGCCCTGGCCCGCGAATTCAAGACCCCGCTCTACGTCTACTCCCGGGAGAGGCTGGAGGGCGCTTACGCCGCCTACGCGGCCGCCTTCGCGCCCGTGCCCCATCGGATCTGCTACGCGCTCAAGGCCAACTCGTCGCTCGCCTTGCTCAAGGTGTTCGTCTCGCTCGGCTCGGGCGCCGATATCGTCTCGGGCGGCGAACTCAGGCAGGCGCTCCGCGCGGGCTTCAAGCCCGGGGACATCG
>DAORUA010000022.1:3953-19962 GCA_035432945.1 Vicinamibacteria bacterium
TCGGGCGGCGAACTCAGGCAGGCGCTCCGCGCGGGCTTCAAGCCCGGGGACATCGTCTTCTCGGGGGTGGGGAAGACCGACGGGGAACTCTCGCTCGGCCTCGACACCGGCATCGGCGAGTTCAACGTCGAGAGCGAGTCGGAACTGCGGCGGCTCTCGTCGCTGTGCGCCGCCCGCGGCGCGCGCGCCTTCGTCACTCTGCGGGTGAACCCCGACGTCGATCCGAAATCGCACCCCTACATCTCGACCGGCCTGCGGGAGAACAAGTTCGGCGTGCCCATCGAGGAGGCGCCGCGGATCCTCCGGGAGGCGCGGGGCCTCCCCGGGATCGAGGTCTCAGGCGTCCAGTGCCACATCGGCTCCCAGTTGCGGGACCTGGGTCCGGCCACGGAAGCGGTGCGGGCCATCGCGTCGCTCTCGCGAACCCTGCTCGCCGAGGGTTTCGCCCTCCGCACCATCGACATGGGCGGCGGCCTCGGCGTCGACTACGACGGCGCGGGAGCGCCCACCCCCGCGGACCTTGCCGCCCTTGTCCTGCCCCAGATCAAGGATCTCGGGCTCAAGCTCCTTCTCGAACCGGGCCGGTCCCTCATCGCGGCCGCGGGCGCGCTCCTCACCCGGGTGGTCGCGGTCAAGACCAACGGGACGAAGCGATTCGTCATCACCGACGCGGGCATGAACGACCTCCTGCGGCCGTCGCTCTACTCGGCGTACCACCACATCGAAAACCTCTCCCGAGGAGAGGGGACTCCCGTGGTCACCGCGGACATCGTGGGCCCGGTGTGCGAGAGCGGCGACTTCTTCGCGAAGGACCGCGCGATCCGGGAGCCTCGCGAAGGGGACCTGCTCGCCGTGCTCGATGCGGGCGCCTACGGCTTCTCCATGGCTTCGAACTACAACTTCCGGCCCCGCGCCGCCGAGGTCCTGCTGGAAGCCGGCCGCCCGCGCCTCATCCGCCGCCGCGAGACGTTCGAGGATCTGACCAACTGCGAGATCGGGTAGGAAGGGCGAGGGCGAGACGGGCCCCGCGAGGGCGAGGCATGCCTCGCCCCTACGCGATGGGTCGTAGGGGCCGGGCATGCCCGGCCCGCCGCACCGCGCGTCCCGTAACATGCGTGCGATGTCCGCGGTCCGTCCCCGTGCTTCGTTGATCTACAACCCGAACGCGGGTCGACGGCGGCATGGGCGGACCATCGAGGGGATCAGGGCGGCGCTCGAAGCGGCCTACGAGCTGTCCATTACCCCCACGGGCGGGCCGAGAGAGGCCATCAGCCTGGCTCGCGACGCGGCCGCGCGCGGGGATGCGGCGGTCTTCGCGTGGGGAGGCGACGGCACCATCCGGGAAGTCGTCGAGGGCATCCTGGGATCTCCCGCCATCCTCGGCGTTCTCCCCGGGGGCACCTTCAACGTGGTGGCGCTCGCGGTGGGGGTCTCCCGGGATCCGGTGGAGGCGGCCCGGGAACTGGCCGGCGCGAAGCCGCGCGCGCGCGACGTCGGCCTCATCGATTCGACCCCCTTCCTCATGCAGGCGACCGCGGGCCTCGAGGGTTTCGCCATGCACTACGTCCGCGCGGAGATGAAGGCGCGCTTCGGGATGGCGGGCGCGGTCATGGATGTCCTCCGCGCGTTCCTTCGCTACCGGTTCCCGTCCTTCACGGTCGAGGTGGACGGGACCCCTCACCAGGTCACGGGAGCCCTGTTCGTGAACATCGCGGAGTACGGGGGCCCCTACGAAGTCGTCCCCGGGGCCCGGTGGGACGATGGCCAGGCGAACGTCCTGCTCTACACCGGCCGGACCCATCTGGGCGCCTTGACCTTCGCGATCGGCCTGCTGCTCGGCCGCCACCACCGCCGCCGCGACGTACAGATCATGGCCGCGACGTCCATGACCATCCGCGAGGATCCATCGCTGCACGTTCAGGTGGATGGGGATGCCTGGCGCGGCGCGCTGCCCGCGACGTGCCGCCTGGCCCCTCATCGGATCCAGGTCCTCATCCCGGACCGGAAATAGAAAGGGCGGCCGCGAGGCCGCCCCGGGTGGACGCGAAGGGTTCCTCTACCGGACGGTGATGAGTCCGTTCCCGCCGGAGAGACCCGACTCCTGGACGCGCTCGAAGTCCACGATGCTCTTGTTGTAATCGGAGATCGCGCGAAGCTCGGCCACCTCGGCGAGGGCGAGATCCCTCTGCGCCTGGGTGACCAGGAAGTTGGTGGACATGCCGGCCGCGAACTTCTTCTCCTCCGCGTCGAGGCGGCGCACCTGAAGCGTGCGCGCCGACCGCGTGGTGGCCACGCGCTTGAAGTTCGTCTCCACCGCGCGCGCGGCGGTGCGCACTTCGCTCGCGATCTGCAGTTCGGCGCGACGGAGCACCGCGGAATACTGGTCGTAGGCGATCTGGGCGCGGGCCGCCGAGTTCTTGGCCGCCTTGTTGCCGAGGGGGAACGAGAAGTTCACGCCCACCACCCAGGTCGGGTAGCCGAAACCGAACATCTCGGAAACCGCGTCGCCGTACCCGCCGGCGATGGGAGTGTCGAGGAGCAGGCCGGTGTCGAGGTCGCGGAGCTGGGTGCCGCCGGTGCCCAGGATGCCGTAGTTGGCGACGAGGTCGAGAGTCGGCTTGGTGCCCTGCTTCGCGAGCTTGAGCTGATCCTGGATGTTCTCGAAGTTCTTCTGCGCCACCGCGAAATCGATCCTCTTCTGCAGGGCGTTCGCGATCGCGGCCGGGGTGTCGACCGCCACCGCGTCGGCGGTGGGGCGGTCCTTGGCCACGATGTCGGTGGACCACGCGTCGGGGTCGTTCTTCGGGAAGATCACGCGCTTGAGCGCGTCCTGGGCTTCGGCCAGCGCGTTCTCGGCGATGACCACGCCCTCTTCGCGAGTGGCGACCTCGGATTCCGCGGCCACCACGTCGAGGGGGGCGAGGGTGCCCACGTTGACCTTGATCTGGTTCTCGTTGAGGAACTTCTGGGCGAGGGCCAGGCTCTTGCGCTGGGCCCCGAGGTTCTCCCCCGCGTAGATCAGGTCGTAGTAGAGCTTCCGGACGTTGGCGAGCGTCGAGACCACGATGCTCCGGAACTGCAGGTCGGAGATCTCGCGGTTCCGCTTGGTGAGCTTCAGGTTCAGCCGTGACGAATCGATCGATCGGTTCTTCAGGAGGGGCTGGGTGAAGTTCACGGTGAAGGCCGAGTTGGCGGTCGGGTTGAAGGTCGAGAAGAAGTTGTTCGTGATGTTGCGGTTGTTGTTGAAGGTGGCGCTCAGGGTGCCGCCGGTGGTGAAGAGCTTGCTGGCCCCGAAGTTCCAGATCCAGTTGTCGTTCTCGACCGTGCCCGCGCCGGCCTGGGTGTTGGCGGCCTTGTTGGTGCGGGAGGTCCGCTGAAGGGTCGAGGTCAGGGTCGGCTCGTAGACGGCCTCGGCATCGGTGATCGAGAGGAGGGCGGACTCGGGCGTGAACTTCTCGACCGCGAGGTCTGCGTTGTTCTCGAGCGCCCGCTGGACCGCCTCGTCCACGGTGAGGATGAGCACCTGGCGGATCGGGGCGCCGGCCTGGGGGGAGGGGGAGGGGGAGGGATCCTGCGCGGAAGGGGCGGGAAGGCCGGCAAGGGCAAGGGCGAGAGCGATTGCGGTGGGGAACATCGACGTTTTCAAGCCTCCAAAGAGTTACCGATTGGGTCGCTTCCAAAGCGATCCGCCCAGAACCGACGAGCGCGGATTATAGAGGTCAGGTCTTAATCGGACCTTTCGCTCACTTCACTAGACGTCAGATCCTCAATGAAAGATCCGCGCCGTTCAATAAATGTGGCGAAATCGGCCTCGGAAGTCGCTTTCCCTCAGGCTCTTGGACAGGCGACGGGGCCGGCCTGATGGCCGGCCCCTGGATTCCTGAACGTTCGGAAACGGACGTTTGCGGCTAGAACCGAACGCGGGCTCCGAGCTGGGCGCGCCAGCGCGAACGGATGTTGTCCCGGTCGTACTTGATGTAGGTCGGGGAATTGATGGTGGAGAGGTTGTACTGCATCTTGCCGTTCGCGGCGATGGTGACGGGGATGGGGGCGAGGTCGCCGAAGGTGGCGTAGTCCTGGGTGCCCCATTCCTTGTTGAGGAGGTTGAGGAAGTTGGTCACGTCCGCCCTCAATTCCACCTTGCGAGCGCCCTTGCCGATGCCGAGGATGCCCGAGAGGTCGAGGGAGTTGGTCCACGGACCCCAGGCCGAGTGCTTCTTCATGATGGAGCCGCGCGCCTGGCTGAGGCCCTTGTCGGCGTTGATGTAGGCGTCGAGCTGTTCCCAGGTCCCGTTGATGACCACCACCTCGTCGGCGCTCTTCGGCACGTAGAAGAGGTCGTTGGTGAAGCGGCCGTCGCCGTTGAAGTCGCTCGGGATGGTGAGGTGGTAGGGACGCCCGGAGGCGCCGTCATAGTAAGCCGACAGCTGGAAATTCATGCTCTGGCCGATCGCGAAGTTGCGCGAGTAGGCGATCTGGATGCGATGGCCGGCCGCGAAACGGGAGCGCATCTCCTCCACCGCGTTCGAATTGCCGCGGGTGTAGGCGTTGCCCCAGTTGGAGGCGGCCTGGGAGGACGTGCCGTCGTTCACCGAGTACGAATCGCCGTACGAGTACCCGACCATCGCCGACCAGTTGTTCCGGAAGGGACGCTCGACCCGGGCGCTCAGGTTGTAGGCGTGTCCCTTGTCCGTGTCGGTGAGCAGGATCAGGTCGGAGAAGCCGGGGTTCTGGCGGACCATGATGGGCCTTCCGTCCGGGCGGGTGCTCGGCCCCGGGGCGAAGTTCAGGTTCTGGTAGTCGATGTCCTTCATGGTCTTCGAGTAGACGCCTTCGAAGGTCGCCACCATGCCCATCACCCCGAGTTCGCGGTCGTAGCCGAGAGTGGCGCGGAGGTTCTGCGGGTACTGGTACTCGGGATCGACGAAGTCGACCTCGTTGGTGAAGGAGCCCGAGGCCGCGCCCGTGACCGTCTTCGGCTGGCCCTGGGGGTTCGCCACGAAGGGGATCCGGTTGGCCGCGTTGAAGGACGCGCCGATGCGCTTGAACTCGACGCCCGTGTTCCCGTACTGGTTGGAGAGCCAGACGTAGGGAGTCCGGCCGGAGAAGATCCCGAGGCCGCCCCGGATCTGCTGCTTGGACTCCCCGCCGATGTCGTAATTGAAGCCGAAGCGCGGCGAAGGCATGGAGGGCGAGGGGGTCACGTCGGTGGCGTAGCCGAAGGCCGCCTCCGCCGCCGGGTTCGCGGTGGGCGCGTCGGGGAAGCGCGGCAGGTCGATGCGGATTCCGAAGGTGAGGGTCAGCTTCGGGTTCGCGCGGTACACATCGCCCGCGTAGAAGCCGAACTGCTGGACCTTGAACTTCGCCGCCTGCTTGGGGTCGGAGGTGGCGGAGAAGCTGTGGTCGAACTGCTGGGCCAGACCCGCGTCGAAGTTGGCGATGCTGCTGAACCGGTAGGAGCCGAAGTTGTCGCGGATGAAGAGATTCCGGAACTTGAAGAACTCGTTGTGGGTGCCGATGGTGATCAGGTGCTTGCCCTTCGGCATGGTGAAGTCGTTGGTCAGCTCGATGACGTCCTGGTCCAGCTCGTTGGCGGTGGAGAAGGTCTCCCGGCCGAAGACCACGCTGGTGGTGCCGTCGATGTCCACGCGCATGGCCGGGAAGTTGGTGGCCCCGGCGCGTTGGTCGCGCACCGTGGTGTAGGCGAGCCGGAACTCGTTGACCGAGGTGCCGATGGTGGAATTGAGCTGGACCACCGAGGAGTTCGTCTTGCTATCGATCTGGTAGATCGCGTCCGGGAACCGGTACTGGTTGTTGTTGGGCGTGCCGATGTCGTTCTTGCCCTTCACGTAGTTGTGGCGGACGGTCAGGCGGTTGCGGTCGTTCAGGATGAAATCGAGTTTGCCGATGAACTTGTCGCTCGGGATGGAGCGGATGAACTCGCTTGTGGGACCCGGGCTGTAGTTGTACTTGCTCTGCGCGATGGAGAGGATCTGCGAGATCCCGGCCTGCCGCGCGGGGGAGGAGGCCCAGTTGGTGCCGCTCGAACCATCGGCGGAGAACCCGGTCGGCTGCTCGCGCCGGCCGATATCCGCGTTCACGAAGAAGAACGCCTTGTTCTTGATGAGGGGGCCGCCGATGTTGGCTCCGTACTGCTTGTCGGAGAACTCGGAGAGCTTGCGCGCGTCGTCGGCGGGGCAGGTTCCGGCCGCGGGGCAGGGCCCGGGTCCGGCGAGGCTCTTGTTCTTGAAGTAGTAGAAGGCGGTGCCGCTGAACTTGTTGGTGCCGCTCTTGGTCACCGCGTTCAGCCCGCCGCCCGCGAAGCCGCCCTGGCGGACGTCGTAGGGGGAAACCACGAGCTGGAGTTCCTGAACCGCGTCGAGGCTGATCGGCTGGGTCTCGGTCTGGCCGCCGGGCGTGCCCGAATCCGCGAGACCGAAGAGGTCGTTGTTCACCGCGCCGTCGATCTGGACGTTGTTGTACTTGCTGTTGCGGCCGGCCACGGAAAGCGCGGAAGCCCCGTCACCCTGGCCCGCCCCCGCCGACACGAAGTAGGGGGAAAGGCGGGCGAAGTCCTCGAGGCCGCGGCTGATCGTGGGCATGGACTGCATGGCTTCCTGGCTCACGTTGGACGCGGCTCCGGTGGAGGTCGGCGAGATGATGCTGCGCTCGGCCACCACCTCGACGTTCTCGGTCACGCTCTGGATGACCACCTTGAAGGGCACGGCCGTGGTTTCGCCCAGAGGGACGATGATGCCGGTCTTCTTCGCTTCGCGGAAGCCCGGCATGGCCACGGCCACGGTGTAGGAGCCGGGTTGGATGTTCAGGATGAGGTAGCGGCCGTCGGTGCCGGTGGTGGCGGAGGCGCGCGCCCCCGTCCCCTCGTGGGTCGCGGTCACGGAGGCCCCGGGCAGAGTGCCGCCGGATTCGTCCACCACGGTTCCGGTGATGGCGCCGGTGGTGACCTGGGCGGCCGCGAGGCCGTTCATGCTCAGCAGAAGGGCCGTGGCCAGGGCCACCCTTCGCCAGTTCCTAAGAATGTTCTTCATTTGGAGATTCCCCTTGATTGATTGCGATGGCTCGTCTGAAATGTTCGATCCGGGTCGAAGTCGCGGTGGAGGGATATTCGGGATCGACAACCGAAGAAGCCGCGTTTGGAAGAGTGGACCCGGCGGATCGAGACGTCTTGTGCGGACTTTAAGCTCCGGCCCCGGCCCGGTCAAAGCCAAATCCGCGTTAACCGTTCCCGCGGGCGGAAACGAAAAAGGCCGAGCGAATCGATCGCTCGGCCTTCTTCACGGAGAGGCGTTCGCCTCCCCGGGGTGCGACGTCCTAGTTGAAGAGGTACTTCAACTGGAGCTGGAGACGATAGACGTCGTTCACTCCCGCGGTGGGATCGAACGTGTGGTCGATCAGCTTGTTGTTCAGGACCCGCATCACGAACTGGGGAGCGCCGGTCGGGCTGACCGGGCCGCCCTGGGCGGTCGACGCGAGGATGAGCGGCTGGTTGCTCACGAAGCGATTGCCAAGCCCCCAGTTCTTGTTGAGCAGGTTGCCGAAGTTGAAGACGTCGAGCCGGATCTGGAGACCGTTCCGCTTGCCCCCGATGTCGCGGAACAGATCCTGGGTCAGGCTCACGTCCATGTTCTTCAGCATGGGAAGGAACACGGCGTTGCGGACCGCGTACTCTCCGCGGTGCTTGCTGAGGTACGCGTCCTGGGCGATGTAGGCCTCCCAGGCCGCGGACTGCTGGGCCGCGGTGTAGAGCACGCCCCCGACCGTCTGGTTGACGAAGGTCGTCTCCCCGGGACCCTTCTGGATGTAGATCAGGTCGTTCGAAAAACCGGAGTCGTTGTTGAGGTCGCCGCTTACCGTGTAGCTGCCGTTGGTCTGGGTGGCCTGCCAGAAGAAGCCCAGGGTGGTTCGGCCGAACTTCTTGTACTCCTTGCTGAACGAGCCCGCGACGAAGACGCGCTGGCCGGGCGAATACTGGGAGAAGCCGAGAGGCGGGTTGTTCGGGTTGCCGGGGACCTGGTTCTGCTGCCACGAGCCCGACGCGATGGACCCGGGGTCAACCGTGTTCTTGGTCTCGCCGTAGCTGTAGGCCGCCTTGAGGAAGCCGCCCTTGAACTGCTTCTCGATAGCGAACGAGGTGTGCCAGGCGCGGCCGACATTCTGGTTCTTCAGCACCACGTTGTTGGAGACGTTGGGGTTGATGCGGTTGGCGCAGTTGGTGGCCGACGCCGGGGCGGTGAAGTTGCAGGAGGCGGTGGTCCAGCGAACGCGCGAATCGGCGCCGGTGAAGGCGGAGTTCGGCTTGGTCTGGTTGGCGTTGATGTAGTACATGCCGTTGACGTCGCGGTTGTAGATCACCTCGGCGGTGGCCACCAGGTTCCAGGGGAGCTTCCGGTCGACCGCGAAGTTGGATCGCCACACCTGCGGGAACTTGAAGTCCTGGTCGGTCACGGCCAGCGCGTAGCTCGCGGCGGGCGCGCCGGTCACGTTCGCCGGATGGTACGCGTTGGGATCGGGATTGAACGGGTAGGCCCGGGTGTTGGTGGCCGCGATGGACCCCGTGAGCACGCCGGTGTTGCCGACCTGGTTGGAGATCCAGACGTAGAGCGGCGGGCCCGAGTAGAGGCCCGAGCTGCCGCGAACCTGGGTGACGCGGTCGCCGGTCACGTCCCAGTTGAACCCGAAGCGGGGGTTCCACTGCAGGGTCGGTTCGGGGAGCTTGCCCGTCGAATACTTGACCGGCTGGCCGTTCTCGTCCATGAAGGTCATGGCGTCGGCGAGGGGATTGGCGTAGCCGGTGTCCGCGAACGAGGAGCGCTCGATCCTCAGTCCGACGCCCACCTTGAGGTTCTTCGAGACCTGCCACTGGTCCATGGCATAGAGCGCGCTGTACCAGACCTCGAGGGGCTGGAGGGGCTTGTCCAGGCCCGGGATATTCATGTACTGGACCTGGAACGACCGCAGGGTCACGGGCGACGTGGTGCGGGCCGGGTTCGCGATCTGGTCGCGAGCGTCGGTGTAGAAGTCGGCGAGGGAGTTGTAGACGTAGATCCCCTGGGACTGCTGGTAGAAGACGTTCTCCGAGTTGTACTTCTCCGCGGTGCCGCCCACCGTGATCGTGTGGTTGCCGCGGAACATGGTGTAGTTGTCGGTGGCCGCGATGCTCTTGTAGCGCAGTTCGTTGTTGGGAGTGAACGGCTCGAACCCGAAGGTGGTGTACACCGCCCCCGCTTCCAGGATGTCCACCATGGGGAAGAGGGTTCCGCGGTACTTGCGGCTCTCATCCGACTTGTTGTACTGGACGGTGAGCTTGTTGGCGCTGCTCGAACCGATGGTGCTGTTCCACTCGAGGACCGCGGACCGGTTGTTCTCCAGGATGCCGTAGTTCGAATTCTGGAAATTGAGGCCGAGGGTGGTCCCGCGGCGGTTGCCGAAGCCCGCCGACGAGGAGTTCGAGAGGAGAACGTCGGTGACCGAATCGAGCCGGCTGAACCGGAAGCTCACCTTGTTCTTGTCGTTGAGGTTGTAGTCGATCTTCGCGAGGTAACGGGTCGAAGGAGTCTCGCTGTCGTAGTCCTGGTAGGGGCCGGTGTCGTACTTGAAGTTCGTCTTGAGGAACGAGCTCAGGGCGTCGAGGTCGGAGGCGAGGACGCGGGTGGTGTTGCCGCCCACGGTCTGCCCGCCGGTGTTGGCCTTGAATGTCGTTCCCGGCTGCACCAGGCTGTCGTCTTCATAGCTCAGGAAGAAGAAGAGCTTGTTCTTGATCGCGGGGCCGGACACCCACGCGCCCCACTTCTTGAAGTTGAAGGTGCCCGGGTTGAAGGCCACGTTGCCTGCTTCCTTGCCGACCATGCTCTCGTTGCGGTACCACCAGTAGGCCGAACCCCGGAAGGTGTTCGTTCCGCTCCTGGTGACGCTGTTGACCGAGGCGCCGACGAAGTGGCCCTGGGTCACGTCGAAGGGGGCCACGTTGACCGACATCTCTTCGACCGCGGCCATCGAGATGGGCGCGACGCCGGTGCGGTCGCCGGGGGCGGCGCCGAGGCCGAACGAGTTGTTGAAGTAGGCGCCGTCGATCGTGATGTTGTTCAAACGCGCGTCCGAGCCGCCGAACGAGAGGTCGCGTCCGCTGGACTGGGGAGAGAGCTTCGTGAACGAGTCCATGCGATCGCCCAGGGTGGGGAGCACGGCGATGTTGTCGCGGCTGACCGCGGTGGCGGCGCCCGTGCGCTCGGAGCTGAACACCGGGGTGCTCTCCGCGGTGACCGTGACCGATTCCGTCATGGCCGCGGTCTTGAGCCTCGCCGGGAGGTCGGTGGCGACGCCCAGGCTGACCGTGACGTTCCTGGTCACCGAGGTCTGGAAGCCGCTCATGGAGACGGTGACCACATAGCCACTGCCCACGCGCATGCCTTGAATGGCAAACCGGCCATCGCCTCGCGCGACCGCCTGGTAGCTCGATCCGGAGGGCTCGTGGAGGGCGACGACGCTGGCGCCGGGAAGCACGCCTCCGGTTTCGTCGACGACGACCCCGACGATCGACCCGGTGGTGGACTGGGCCACCGCGGATCCGGCGAGGATCGAGATGATCCCGATGGCGAGCGCGAAGACGCGCCAGCCCTTCTTAATATCCTGCATTTTGGACTCCTCTTGCTTTCGTGTGCCGGTCAGGTTGGCCGAGTTCTGGGCTCTCTTGTTTGCCGAAGATGTTGATGTGTTTGACCGGATATCCACAATATCTAGTAGCGCCAACGGTTCGAGAGTGGCTAAACTCTAGTCCCTCCACGACCCAAGGTCAAAGCCAAATGTTTGTTAACGTCGCTCTGTCGCCGCCCCTCCACAGATCGGACTCCAAGAGACCATGAAGCCGCTGCTGTCCCACGAACAGATTTCCGCGCGCATCCGTGAGATGGGCGTACAGATCACGCGCGACATGGCCGGCCTCGAGCCCCACGTGATCGCGGTTCTGAAGGGCGCCTGCCCCTTCATGACCGACCTGTGCCAGTGGATCGACCTGCCCCTTTCGATGGACTACATCGCGGTGTCGTCCTACGGGGCGGCCACCAAGTCCTCCGGCGAGGTCAAGCTCTCGAAGGATCTCGACAGCTCGATCAAGGACCGCGATCTCATCATCGCGGAGGACATCGTCGACACCGGTCTCACTCTCAACTATCTCGTGAACCTCCTCAAGGCGCGCGGTCCGCGCTCGATTCGCGTGGCCTCGCTCCTCTCCAAGCCCTCGCGCCGCCTGATCGAGGTGAAGGTCGACTACACCGGTTTCGTCATCGACGACCTCTTCGTGGTGGGCTACGGTCTCGACTACAACGAGAAGTACCGGAACCTGCGCGACATCGTCGTCTTCGAAGGCTGAGGGGCGCGATGGCGCTCATCGTCGGGGTCGACGCCGGGGGGACGAAGACCATCGGAGTGGCCGCGGACGAGAACGGCCGCCTGCTGAAGACCGCGCGCGGGGCGGGGGCGAATCTCCACGTTCACGGCGAACTCGCGGTGGAGAAGGTCCTCGCCCATCTCCTCGACGAGCTCTGTCCGGATGAGCGACCCGAGGCCCTCTGCCTCGGCATGGCCGGGGTGGACCGACCCGGTGAGGACGCCATTGTGCGTTCGCTCCTGCGGCGGCTGGGCTTCCGGGGCAACGCCGTGGTGGTGAACGACGCGGTGATCGCGATCGCGGCAGGCGCCCATGATCGGGTGGGAGTGGTGGTGATCGCGGGCACCGGTTCCATCGCCTACGGGATTGACCGGCAGGGCAAGACCGCGCGCGCGGGCGGGCTCGGGCCGACGCTCGCGGACGAGGGATCCGCGGGGTGGATCGGACACAAGGCGCTTCTGGCCTCGGTGCGCGCGTCCGAAGGGCGGGGGCCGGCCACGCAGCTCGCGGACGCGGTCTTCCACGCCCTCTCGGTGGCGTCCCTCTCCGATCTCCCGGCCATGGCCTATGGCGGCGGGCTCACCCGGGAGCGGCTCGCCGAACTCGCTCCCCTCGTGATCGAAGTGGCCCGGCAGGGCGACGCGGTGGCCACCGGCATCCTGGAGGAAGCGTCCTTTGAACTCGCGAGCGCCGCGCGGTCGGTGGCGCGGCAACTCGATTTCGGGGACGCGCCCTATCCGCTGATCTTCTCGGGCGGCCTGTTCAAGGGTCTGCCGTCGCTGGTGGAGTCGATCGCGCAGAAGGCCGCCCTGCACGGCGCCATCCCGTGCCGGCTCAAGCACGAGCCGGCGGAGGGCGCGCTGTCCATGGCCCTCGACCTGTACCGCTCGCGGAAGGCCGCCCGCCCGTGAAGAGGCTGATCGTGAACGCCGACGATCTTGGGCGCACCCACGGGATCAACACCGGCGTGTTCGAGGCCCACCGCCTGGGCATCGTGACCAGCTCCACCGCCATGGTGAACTACGAGAGCGTCCGCGAAGCGGCCGAGATGTCCCGCGAGAATCCGAGGCTCGGGATCGGGCTGCACATCGCCTTGACCGGCGGTCGGACCGCGCTGCCGCCCGCGTCCGTCCCCTCGCTGGTCGACGCGCGGGGAGCGCAGCCCGCGAAGCCCGAGGGACTCGGCCGCCCCCGTCCGGAGGAGATCGCGGCCGAAGTGGAAGCCCAGTTCGCGAAGTTCATCGAGGTCTTCGGCCGCAGGCCCACCCATCTCGATTCGCACCATCACTCGCACCGACGCCCCGACGTGTTCGAGGCGGTCCGGGCCCTCGCCTTGCGCGAAGGCCTGCCGGTGCGGAACGCGGGCGGCGCCATGGGCGACGCCCTCAAGGCCGCGGGACTTCGCACCAACGACGCTTTTGAGGAGCGCTTCTTCGACGAGGGCGTCACCCTGTCGAACCTCGTCCACATCATTGAGCACCTTCCCGAAGGGGCGACCGAGCTGATGTGCCATCCCGCGCACCCGGATGCCGAGCTCGCGGCCTCCAGTTCCTACGCGGCGGTCCGCGTGCTCGAACTCGCGGCCCTGTGCGACCCATCGGTGAAGTCCGCGCTCGCGCGCGCGAATGTCCGCCTGATCGCCTTCTCCGACCTGTGAAAATAGACATCCTTCCCACCGCGGCCGACGTGGCCCGCCGCGGTGCCTCCGTCTTCGAGGCCCAGGCCCAGGCCCGGCCCGCCCTGGTGGTGGCCCTGCCCACCGGCCGCACTCCCATCGACATGTACGCGAGGCTCGCGGCCCGGAGGAAGTCCGGGGCCTTCGACCTGTCGCGCGCTACAGCCTTCAATCTCGACGAGGTCCTGCTCCCGCGGCGGATGCCGCAGACCTTCTTTCAGTTCATGACCCGGCACGCCTGGGAGCCGCTCGGCATCGCGCCCGATCGGCGCTTCATCCCCGACGGCGAAGCGAGCGACCCCGGGGCCGAGTGCGTGCGGTATGAAGACGCGATCGCGAAGGCGGGCGGCCTGGACCTCGCGATCCTCGGCATCGGGGCGGACGGGCACATCGCCTACAACCTCCCCGGACAGGCCGGCCCGCGGACGCACGTGGTGGATCTCGATCCGAGGACCATCGCCACCCTGGGCGGCGATCTTCAAGCGCCCCTCCGCGCCATCACCATGGGCGTCGACACCATCCGCTCCGCCCGGTCCATCGTCCTGCTCGCGACCGGCTCCTCCAAGGCGGAAGCTCTGCGCCGGATGCGCGACGAGCCGGTGAGCGAAGCCTGGCCGTGCACGTTCTTCCGCGACCACTCCGACCTGACCGTGATCGCGGACCAGGCTGCCGCGTCTCAGCTGTAGCGGCGCCAGAAGGTTTCGAGGATGTCCTTCTTCATCGCCGCGCCGGACTGACCGAAGACCTTCCTGAAGCCGCCGTCCTCCGAACCGGTCTCCTTCATGGCCTTGAGGAGCTGGTTGATCATGCCTTGGCCGCGGGAGCGCACGAGCTGCTCGGAGATGGCGAGCGAGAGCATGTAGAAGGACCCCACGCTCTGGCCGCTCGAGTTGGCGAGGCGCTTCAGCTGGGCGAGCCCAAGCTCCTCCTCGATTCTCTTTCCCTCCATGTACTGGGCGAGACCCTCCTGCAGGTCGCGGCCCGCGAATCCGCCGGACATCTCGTCGACGAAGGCGTGGGACAACTCGTGGACGAGCACGTCCTCCATTTCGCGGGGGAGAGTGGAGGGGAGGCCGCGGATGGGAATCTGGATGGCCCCGTTGTGCGAGTTGTAGACGCCGCCCGACCACCAGGGCGCCCCGGTCTTGGTGAAGTAATCCTGGGAGGAGTGGAGGACCACCGGGATCTTCCGCGCGGGCCGGTCGTAGTAGACGTCGGTGAGCCGGGTGTAGGCCCGGTCGAGGACGAAGAGGACGTCCCGGGCCACGCCGGACTGGCCCTCGCCATCGAAGCGGACGTCGAACCGGTCCGACTGGATCTGTTCCTTCGAGGCGTCGACCTGCAGGACGGCGCGGGGCCGCTCGGGGGCGGCGGCTTCCGCCGCGGGGGAGGTGGACGCGAGGAAGACCTCCCGCATCTGCCGGGCCGCCGAGCAGGCGGAGACGTCCGGGGGCGCGGTCGCGGTGGCGCAGGACTGGAAGATCGGCCGATCGAGCACGGCGAGCGCGTCGGGTCTCCGCCCGAGCTTCTCGAGGCTGAGGGCGAGCATGTAGGACATGCTCAGGCTCGCGTCGCCCGACACCCCTTCATACGTCTGCGCCGCGGTCAGCGCGCCGGACCAGTCGTTCTGCCGGGCCCTTCTCTGGGTCTCGAACTGGTAGATGTGCGGCTGCCGTTCGTCGACTCGCTTCATCTTCCCCAGCGTCTGATCCACCAGGGCGAACGACCCGAGCTCCAGATCGTGATCCGCCCGGCGCAGGTAGAGACCCATGAGCAGGTCCTTGAGCGGCTCGCTCTCACGATTCGCGGATTGAAGCCTCTCCACCCGTTCGATCTCCGCTTCCGTCGGGGTCGCCCCGGGGCTGCGTCCGATTCGGGAGGAAAGCTCGTTCAGGAAGGCGATGTCCTCCTGGGTCAGCGAAGGCGCGTCGTTCTCTTTGACGGAAGGGATCGGCGCGGGTGCCGCGGCGGCGACGAGGCTCGGAGCCGGCGTCCCGGTTGGGGCGGGACCCGGTGCGGAGGTCATCCGGTTGATTCCCACCAGCGCGGCGATTCCCACCGCGGCGGCGAAGCCGACCTTCAGCGCCGCGCCCATGGGCGACGCGTGGCCATCGTCGGCGTCCCGCGCCGGAGAAACGGGGGTCGCGGGAGACCGGCCCGCGCTTCGAGTCGGAGGAGGCAGGAGCAGAGAGGGCGGAAGGGGACGCGCCGGCCGGGGAGCGGCCGGCCCGGGGGTCAGCGAAGGCTCGCCCGCCTTCGCGCGCACCTTCGACATGATGACGCCGCAGTTGGGACAGATCCGGGCCGTGGGCTCGGTGGCCTTCCCGCACTTCGGACACTCAGCCATGGCGGGCGGCAGTATAGGGACGGCCCGGGCCGCGCCCCAAGGGCTGCTAGTATCCGCCGCCCATGAGACCCTGCACCGCGAGCGCACCGGCACGCGTCGACATCGCCGGCGGCACGCTCGACATCTGGCCCCTGTATCTCTGGCACCCGGGCGCGCGCACGGTCAACGCCGCGGTGACCCTGCGCGCCACCACCACGGTGACGCCCATCGGGCGGGGGATCGAGATCGTCTCCATCGACACCGGGGCGCGAGCCTCGGCCGACCACGTCGACGCCATCGAGGCGCACGATCACACGAGGCTGGTGGTCCAGATCCTGAAGGCGCTGGGCGTGAGCACGGGGCTCCGGATCGAGACCACCTCGCGGGTTCCCGCGGGCTCGGGCCTCGGCGGGTCGTCGACCCTCGCGGTCACCATCGCGGCCGCGGTGGCGGGCTCGATGTCGCGCGAACTGCCGCGGCGCGATCTCCGCAACCTCGTGCGCGACGCCGAGGCGCAGGTGATCAAGGTCCCCACCGGCATCCAGGACTACGAGGCGGCCATCCACGGCGGTGTTCTCGAAGTGGCCCTGAACCCGGGCGAGAT
>DAORUA010000023.1:0-19817 GCA_035432945.1 Vicinamibacteria bacterium
CAGCAGGGCGACTACGAGGAGATGGACCAGCTCGCGATCGCGAAGCCCCTGGCCAAGGCGGCTTTCCGCGTGCTGCACGCCGAAGACATCGGGATCGGCATCGCGCGGGCCATCCGGGCCGCGGTTTCGGGCCGTCCCGGCGGCGTCTATCTCGACCTGCCCGCGAAGCTCTTCGGGCAGACCCTGGACGCGGCGCTCGGCCGGAACTCTCTGATCAAGGTGGTCGACCCCGCGCCCCGCCAGATTCCCGCCCCGGACGCGGTCCAGCGCGCCCTCGACCTGCTGAAGAGCGCGAAGCGCCCGGTGATCGTGCTGGGCAAGGGCGCGGCCTACGCGCAGGCCGACGCGGACATCAAGGCGCTGGTCGAGCGCACCGGCATCCCCTACCTGCCCATGTCGATGGCCAAGGGGCTGCTCCCCGACACCCACGAGCTGTCGGCCTCGGCTGCGCGTTCGTTCGTGCTGCCCGAAGCGGACGTGGTGATGATCATCGGCGCGCGCCTCAACTGGCTGCTCGGCCACGGCAAGGGCAAGACCTGGGGCGGCAAGGCGGCCAAGGACTGGGGCGGACAGAGGTTCATCCAGATCGACATCTCGCCCCAGGAGGCGGACAGCAACGTGCGCATCGAGGCGCCGCTGGTCGGCGACATCGGCTCGTGCGTGAAGGCTCTCCTCCAGGCGATCGACGCGACCGCGGGAGGCTCGTGGCCGAAACCGCCCGCCGAGTGGACGGGCGCCATCGCCGAGCGCAAGAACAAGAACATCGCGAAGATGGCGGAGACCCTCGCGAAGAATCCGTCGCCCATGAACTTCCACAGCGCGCTCAACGTGGTGCGCGAGATCGTCAAGGCCAACCCAAACGCGATCCTGGTGAACGAGGGGGCGAACGCGCTCGACTTCACCCGCAGCATCGTGGATATGTACAAGCCGCGCAAGCGCCTCGACGTCGGTACCTGGGGCATCATGGGCATCGGAATGGGCTTCGCGGTGGCCGCGGCGGTGACGAGCGGCGAGCCGGTGATCGCCATCGAAGGCGACAGCGCGTTCGGTTTCTCGGGGATGGAAGTGGAGACGATCTGCCGCTACAACCTGCCCGTCTGCGTGGTGGTCATGAACAACAACGGGGTCTACGGCGGCACCGACAAGAACCCCACCGGCGGCCCCGACGCGGCCCCCACCGTGTTCGTCAAGGGCGCGCGTTACGACAAGCTGATCGAAGCGTTCGGCGGGAAGGGCGTCCATGCCACCACGCCGCTCGAGCTGAAGAGCGCCATGGAAGAAGCGATCCGCGGCCGGAAGCCGACCCTGATCAACGCGGTGATCGACGAGGCGGCGGGCACGGAGAGCGGCCGCATCACCAGCCTCAACCCGCAAAGTGCGAAGAAGAAGGCCCCTGGAGAGGTTTGATGGAAGCACTGAAGGACGTACGCATTCTGGACATGACCCACGTGCAGGCGGGGCCGACCTGCTCGCAGCTGCTCGCCTGGATGGGCGCGGACGTGATCAAGTTCGAGCCCCCTCACGGCGACGCCACCCGCGGCCAGTTGCGCGACGTGCCGGGCGCGGACAGCCTGTACTTCACCATGCTCAACTGCAACAAGCGGTCGATCACCGTGAACATGAAGACGGCCGAGGGCAAGGCGGTGTTCGTCGACCTCATCAAGACCTGCGACATCATCATGGAGAACTTCGGCCCCGGCGTCCTCGACCGGCTGGGGTTCCCCTGGGAGAAGGTCCACGAGATCAACCCGAAGGTGGTGATGGGCTCGATCAAGGGGTTTGGTTCGACCGGCCCCTACGCGGACTTCAAGGCCTATGAGAACGTGGCGCAGGCCATGGGCGGGGCCATGAGCACCACCGGGGTGCCCGAGGGCGCTCCTTTCGTGACCGGCGCGCAGATCGGCGACTCCGGGACCGGGCTCCATCTCGCGGTGGGGCTCCTCGCCGCCCTCCACCAGGCGCGCCGCACCGGCGAAGGCCAGTACGTGGAAGTGGCGATGATGGATGGGGTCATGAACCTGTGCCGGGTCAAGTTCCGCGATCACCAGCGCCTCACCCGCCAGGAGCTGTCCGAATACTCGGTGCCGACCTACATGGGAATGGGCGACGTCCCGCGCGCGGGCAACGATTCGGGCGGCGGCCAGTTGGGGAACGCCATCCACTGCAAGCCGCACGGGTCGAACGACTGGCTGTACGTGGTGGTCCAGGAAGCGGTGTGGGATTCGCTCTCCCGGCGCATCGGGCCGGACCTGCACATGCCCGACCTCGTCAACGACCCGCGGCTGCACACCATCGGCGAGCGCCGGAAGAACCAGGCCCTGCTGTGGACCCTGCTCAACAAGTTCGCGGAGAACTACACCAAGCGCGAACTCATGGCCGTGCTCAACGACATCGATGTTCCGTGCGGTCCCATCATGTCGACCCAGGACCTGGCCACCGACGAACACGTCCGCGGCCGGCAGATGTACGTCGAGCTCGACCATCCGCAGCGCGGGCCCTGGTACAACGTGGGCATGCCGATCAAATTGTCGGCCTCGCCCGCGACGATCAAGCGCTCGCCGCTCCTGGGCGAGCACACGGACGAAGTGCTCCGCGACGTCCTCGGGTATGACGAGGCGAAGGTCGGCGCGCTGAAGGCGGCGGGAGCGTTCTCCAATCCGCCCAAGGCCAAGGCCTGAGGGAGAGACTCCCCATGAAGATCGCCATCATCGGCCAGCAGGACTTCGGCAAGGCGGTGCTGGAGGCGTTCCTCAAGCGCGGCGATACGGTCGGCGCCGTCTTCTGCGCGCCGGAGAAGGAAGGGGCGAAGCCCGATGCGCTGCGGGTGGCCGCGGAGGGCGCCGGGCTGAAGGTCCACCAGTTCAAGTCACTGCGCGCGCCCGAGGCGGTCGCGGCCATGCAGGCGGCGGACGCCGATCTCGGAGTCATGGCCTTCGTCCTCCAGTTCGCTCCGCAGGAATTCGTCAACATTCCGAAGCACGGCACCATCCAGTTCCACCCCTCCCTGCTCCCGAAATACCGCGGGCCGTCATCGATCAACTGGCCGATCGCGATGGGCGAGACCGAAACCGGCCTCACCATCTTCCGGCCGACCGACGGCCTCGACGAGGGCGCGATCATCCTGCAGGTGAAGACGCCCGTGAGCGAGGACGACACCCTCGGCACCGTCTACTTCAACCGGCTCTTCGGCATGGGCGTTATCGCGATGCTCGAGGCCGCCGACCTGGTGGTTTCAGGCAAGCACCGCGAACGCGTCCAGGACGAGGCGCAGGCCTCCTACGAAGGCTGGTTCCGGGACGCCGAGGCGAAGATCAACTGGGCCAATCACGCCCGGGTGATCCACAACCTGATCCGGAGTTCCGACCCGGCGCCCGGCGCCTGGACCACGTTCGGCGGGACGAAGCTGCAGCTCTTCGACAGCCGGAAGGAACTCGTGCGCACCTTCGGCGCGGTCAAGGGAAAGATCGGGGAAGTCGTCGAGGTCGGGAACGGCCGGATGGTCATCGCCGCCCAGGGCGGACGGATCGATGTCGGCAAGGCCAGGCTCGGCGACGGCAAGAAGGTGGCCGCGGACGCGGTCGGCATTCCCCTGGGAACGATTCTCGGCGGCTGACCTGCCCTCTTATCACGCAGCGCCGGTCAGCACTGGAGCAGTTCGGCCACGCGGTCAAGGCTCGCGAGGCCGTGAATGTCGGAGTCGAGCTGGGAGACGCGCAGGCGGGGGAGTCGGGCGAAGCGGCGATCGATCTCGTCCAGGTACACCGATTCCTGACGCCGCCGCGCCTCGTAGAACTCCCCGGTCGCGTGGGAAGGCAGGATCCGGTTCACGATGACCTGACCGATGTCGACTCCCACCTCGGCCAGGGTCTCGAGGGAGCGGTACGCCTCTTCGATGGGAAGCCGCTCGGGAATGGTCACGAGAACGAACGCGGTGGTGCGCGGGCTGATCATGCGCGCGCGGACTTCTTCGAGCCGGTCCTTGCGTCGTTCCAGCGCGGCGAGCACCGGATCGGGCTCATCCTGCGCGGGCGGCAGCATGGCTCTTCGCGCTTTGGTCAGGGCGGAGACCCAGGTCACGAGCAGGTCGGGAGACTGGAGGAGGCGCAGGGTGTGGCCGGTGGGGGCGGTGTCGAACACGATGAGGTCGTAGACCTCCTTGCGGTCGATCATCAGCTCGGTCATCCGGTCGAAGAGGGCGACACTCTCGGCCCCGGGCATGCTGGCGGCGAGTTCGATCTGCCGCTCGGATTTCCGGAGCACGTCCGGGCTGAAGACCTTCGCGATCTGTTCCTTCACCCGGTCCACGTACCGGCGCAGTTCGAGGTCGACGTCGATCTCGACACCGGAGAGGCCGGACCGGATCTCGCGTTCCGCGGACCCGAACGGGGTTTCGAAGATGTCGGAGGTCGAATGCGCGGGGTCGGTGGAGACGAGGAGCACGCGCTTCCCCCGGCGGCTGGCCGAAAGCGCCACCGCGGAGGCGCAGGTGGTCTTGCCCACGCCGCCCTTGCCGCCGAAGAACAGGATCTTCCGCTCCGACAGCTCGCGCATGCCGCTCAGCAACAGTTGAAGTCCTCGAGGGGCGAGTGCTGGAACCCCATCCGGCGGTGCCAGAGGTGGAATTCGTCCAGGAAATACGGGTAGATCTCCAGCAGATGGACGGCCACCGGGTTCGGGAGGCCCACGAGCTCGAGGTAGCACATGGTGACGAAGAGGTCGTTGAGCTCCGCGGCCTCCCGGCGAAGGTGCTGCTCGTACTTCCCATAGGCCATTCCGCGCATGAAGTCGCGCGCGTTGTCGCGGAGTTGGCGCCAGTCCATGGGTGCGGGGAGGATAACGAGGTCCCCGCGGACTTTGTTAGTCCCCCCTACGCGAAGGTCGAAGAGGGCGCCTCGCCCCTGCAGGCATCCATCGAGGGCTCGCGCGAGATCTACTTCGCGGTCATTTCCACCACCGTCACCCTGGCCGCGGTGTTCGTGCCCATCGTGTTCCTGGAGGGGCTCACGGGAAGGCTCTTCCGCGAGTTCGGCGTGGTGGTGGCGGGTTCGGTCCTGGTCAGCGCCTTCGTGGCTCTCTCGCTCTCTCCCATGATGTGCCGATTCATGCTCAGGCCCCACGGCCAGCACGGCTGGTTCTACCGGGTGACCGAGCCCTTCTTCGTGGCCCTGAACCGGGCCTACGAGGTCACCCTTACCGCCTTCCTCAATCGGCGATGGCTGAGCTTTCCCATCGTCGCGATCAGCGTCGCCCTGATCGTCTGGATGGGAGCCGAACTTCCCTCGGAACTGGCGCCCCTCGAGGACCGGTCGAACATCCGCATCAACATCCGCGCCCAGGAAGGGGCCACTTACGAGTACACCCGGGACCGGGTCGACGAACTCGCGAAGCACATCGTGGTCACCGTCCCCGAGATCAGCCAGACTACGTCCGGCGGAGGCGGGATGGGCGCCAACCCCAACATGGGGCTGCAGAACATCTACCTCAAGGAGCCGCACGAGCGCACCCGCACTCAGCAGGAGATCTTCGACCAGCTCAGTAACGAGATGAATCAGTTCACGGGAATCCGCGCCTTCCCTTCGCAGCCGCCCACCATCGGCGAACGGCGGTCCGCCCAACCGGTGCAGTTCGTGCTGAAGGCGTCCCGGGTGGAAACCCTGATCGAGGTGTTGCCGAAGTTCCTCGAGGAGGCCCAGCAAAACCCCGCGCTCCGTTTCGTCGACGCCGATCTCAAGATCAACCGCCCCGAGGTCTCAGTGCGCATCAACCGCGCCAAGGCCGCCGAACTCGACATCCCGGTGGCGGACATCGGCCGGACTCTCCAGTTCGCGTTCGGCGACAGCCGGCTTGGCTACTTCCTCAAGGACGGCAAGCAGTATCAGGTCATCGGCCAGCTCGCGCGGGGCGACCGCAACGAGCCGAGCGACCTGAAGCGCGTGTCCGTGCGGGCGCGGGACGGCAGCATGGTTTCGCTCGACAACCTGATCACTTTCGAGGAGACCATCAGCCCGGCCTCGATCTTCCGGTTCAACCGGAATGTGTCCGCGACCATCTCCGCGCAGCCGGCTCCCGGCTTCACCCTGGGCCAGGCCCTCCACGAGCTCGACGAACTGGCGAAGACCCTGCCCTCCACGGTGAGCACGGACCTCGCCGGCCAGTCGCGCGACTTCCGCGACAGCGCGCAGAGCCTCGCCTTCGCCTTCGCGTTCGCCCTGGTCCTCATCTACCTCGTGCTCGCCGCCCAGTTCGAGAGCTTCATGGATCCGGCCATCATCCTCCTCACCGTGCCCCTCTCCGTCGCGGGCGCCGTCCTGAGCCTGTGGCTCACCTCGTCCACCTTGAACGTCTTCTCCCAGATCGGCATCATCATGCTGATCGGCCTCGTCACCAAGAACGGCATCCTGATCGTGGAGTTCGCGAACCAGAGGAAGCGGGCCGGCCTGTCCAAGGTCGACGCCGTGCATGCCGCCGCGGTGGCCCGTCTCCGTCCCATCCTGATGACGAGCCTCGCCATGGTCCTCGGCGCCCTTCCCATCGCCCTCGCCCTGGGGAGCGCCGCGGGCAGCCGCAAGTCGATGGGCGTCGCGGTGGTGGGTGGACTCCTCTTCTCCGGCTTCCTGAGCCTCTACATCGTGCCCGCCGCCTACGCTTACCTCTCGCGGCCGGTGAGGCAGGAAACAACGGAAGAACAGGCCCTGCTGGGCGTGACCGCACACTAGCCCGGGGGGTCCGAGGGATCCCGAGGGCCCGTGCTACATTGGCGCTCCCTTGGCCTTCCCCAAGCTCCTGAACCCGCGGCGCGCGTCCTGGCTCGGCGTCATCGTCGCGGCCGTGTCCTTCGGCTGCCGGGCCCCCGCATCCCCCTCGGGGCCGCGCTCCCTCCTCGCGGAGAAGCCTGACGGGGCGCGGGCGCGGGTGGATGTGGTCCGGGTTGGCGACGAGTCGCGGGACGCGCTTCTCGCCTCCCAGTCCTGGACCATCGACTTTCCACGACGGGCGATCCTGACCTTCGCGGTGGGCGCGCGCTTCGACGGCGCGGGCGAGGTGCCGGGCTGGGGGCGTTTCGTGGTCGCCCTCGACGGGCGCGAGGTCGCGAAGGAAACCGTGAACCCGAGAGTCGCCCATGACTGGAAGGACGTCACCCTGAAGCTCGAGGCGCCGCCGCGCCGCGGCCGCCTGTCGATCAGTATCCGGTTCACGGACAAGGATGGCCTCGATCTGCCCCAGCCGCCCGATCTGACTCTGGCGGTGTCGGAGCCGGTGCTCCATGACGAGGGGGGATACGGCGCGAACCGCGGGGTCATCCTGATCTCGGTCGACACTCTGCGCCGCGACCACGTGGGGGCCTATGGCTACGACCGGCCGACCACACCGGCTCTCGATCTCCTGGCCCGGGCGGGGATCGTGGCCGAAGACGCGGTGAGCGTGAGTTCGTGGACGCTGCCCGCGCACCTTTCGATGCTGACCTCGGTGCTGCCCGGAACCCACGGCGGCGTCGACTCCAGGCAGGGATTCAACCGGTCCGTGCCCACCCTCGCGGGGATCCTGAAGCGGCTGGGGTATGCCACCCACGCCGTGACCTCGCACCTGTACGTCTCGAAGACCTACGGGGTCGACGAGGGCTTCGACTCGATGAACTTCCGGCAGGACCGGCTTGCCGCCAACGTGGCGAATCACGCTATGGACCTCGTCGATCGTTTCGGCGACCGGCCCTTCTTCATCTTCCTGCATTTCTACGATCCCCACTGGCACTACGCGCCGCCGCCCGAGGTCCTGAAGCTCTTCGAGTCCTCGTACGCCGGGAAACTCACCGGCAATCTCAAGGACTTCCAGAACCTCCGGCCCGACCAGGTGAGCCAGGCGGACCTCGATCACCTGCGAGCCCTCTACGACGGGGAGATCCGCTACACCGACAATGAGATCGGCCGGCTCATCACCCATCTGAAGGAACGCGACGTCTGGCGGAACACCATGATGCTCGTGACCTCGGATCATGGCGAGGAGTTCCTGGAGCACGGCTCGTGGGAGCACCAGAAGACCCTCTACGAAGAGGTGGTGCGCATTCCCCTGGTCGTGGCCGGTCCGGGTGTCGCTCCAAGGCGCGAGACGAAGGCGGTGAACCTCCTCGACGTCGCTCCCACCATCCTTGACTTCCTGAAGGCCGGCGTTCCCCCCACCATGAAGGGGGTCTCGCTGCTTCAACCGGTATCGGACCAGCGCGAGACGTATGGCGAGACCGACCAGACGCCGGACGGAGCCCGCCTCTCCTTCCTGCGCGGCGGGGCGGCGTCCTGGAAGGCGATCCTGCGGTCGGATCCCGGGAAGCAGGCGATTCGTTCGTCCGAGTGGTTCGACCTCGCGAAGGACCCGGGCGAGAAGACGAACCGTCCTCCCGCCGAGTCGCTGCGCGCGGGCATCGAGGCGCGGACCCGGGAGGCGGCCCTCAAGTCCCGTTCCTCCGCGGCGACAAAACCCGTGGAGCTTTCACCCGAGCAGCGGGAGAAGCTCCGGGCGCTCGGCTATATCGGACGGTAGGGCGGGGCTTCGCCTCGATCAGACGATCACGGACCGCGCGGCCAGGAGGGGTCGCGCCAGGTCCGCCTTTCCCTCGACCACGATCCGCTCCGAGAGTCCGGGGCTGCGCACCGCGTTGTAGAGCACGCGCCAGACGTCGTCGTCCGCCATCCGGACCACCGCGTCCGGCTGCCCGGGCCGGCCGCCGGCCACTCGCCAGCGCCCTCCTTCACGGAGTACCGACCAGGCTCCGGAGGTGGGCCCGGTGACCTCGAGCGTCACCACCGTGCCCTCCGGGGCCCCGAGATTCGCATACGCGACCGGGAGAGCCCGGACCGAGACTTCGAGGAGCGGCTCCATCCAGCGGGGCTCCAGGAGGCGCGGCGCGCCGACGGCATCCCGGATCTGCATCTGGTGGTGCCAGTGTTCCGTGTAGTCGCGCGCGATGTCCATCCAGTTCTCCGATTCCGCTTCGCCGGCCCAGCTCACCGGCCAGAGCGCCCGGTCGTGCAGGGGAAGAGACTCGAAGTGTTCGGCCGCCCACGCGCCGGTGATCCTCAGCAGGTCGATGAGGACGCGGGGCGAGAGCCTTCGGCCGAAGGCCGTGCCCGCGCGGTTGAGCTCGTTGATGAAACGCGCGAGGTCGTGCGGGGTGTGGATGGGGAAGGGGGGCGTGGGAAGGTGGCGGTCGCGGCCGGCCGCGATCCGGCGCAGGGCTCCGTCGAGGAGGTGCGCGGCCACGTCCCGGACCTTCCACTCTCCGGCGAGGGTTTCTTGCTCCCAGTCCGCGGGGTTCAACGACTCGAGGAGCCCGGTCAGCTCGCGGTGGAGCGGGCGGAAGAGCTTCCGGGTATCGAGCGGACCGAGCTCTCGCGGCCAGTCGACAGGGGCGATGGTCATGCCTGCGCTCTTCTCCTCCTTTGGAACTGGCGACATCTTACCGATGCCTTCAAGGCGCCTGGAGATTGCTATCATCCGCACTCCGCAATCGCCGCGTGCGCCCGTAGCTCAATGGATAGAGCGTTGCCCTCCGAAGGCAAAGGCTACTGGTTCGAGCCCAGTCGGGCGCACCACCCGCGGGCGGGCTTCCGCCGCGGCTCGAGCGAGGGCTAGACTGGCGCTGCCCTGGAGCGCTCATGAAACCTGGCTTCCTCCGCTTTTCCTTCTTCGCGGCCGCGGTCGTTTCCGCGATCCCCGCTTCGGCCGAGGGTCTGCGGCATGCTTTCTGCGCGACCTACCCGGGCAGCGACCTCGTTCCCCTGGTGAATGCGCGAGAGAAGCTCGCCCGGGGAGGCGCGCGGGCGGCGAGCTCCAACACCCGGGCGGCGGGGACGAGCCGCAGCGGCGACGTGGCCGTGCTGGTGGACCAGGGCGACCTCATCTTCCTCGCCAACTCCATGGATCTCCAGGGCAAGGGCCTCGAGTTCCGCCCCGGCTACACGGTTTCCCGGGTGGATCGGCCGCTTGGACCCGATGGCGTCGCGATCACGCTCGGAGACGACGATTCCCGCGAAGTCCCGCTGCCCTTCGCCTTCCCGTTCTTCGGCAAAACCTACGACAAGGCGTTCGTGAATTCGGACGGCAATCTCACCTTCGAGGCGAAGGACGATGCGTCCACGTCGCGGACCCTCGCCCGCCTCGTCTCCGGCCCTCCCCGGGTGGCGCCTCTCCTCGCCGATCTCGATCCGAGTTCGGGCGGACGCGTCAGCACCACGTCGACCGCTTCCGCTTTCACGGTGAAGTGGACGGACGTGCCCCAGTTCGAGATCCCCGACAAGAACACCTTCGAGCTGACCCTGTTTCCGGACGGGCGGATCTCGTTCTCTTACGACGCGACCAATCTGACCCCGGCGATCCAGGAGGGAGCCTCGGGAATCGCGGCCGGCGGGGGAGTGGAGGGTCTCGCCACCACCGATCTTTCCGCGGCTGCGGGCGTCGCGTTCTCCCGCTCGGTCGGCGAGTCCTTCCGCTCGGAGACGGGCATCGATCTCCCCGCGGTCGCGCGCGCGTTCTACTCGTCGTTCGGCGACGAATACCAGCAACTCGTCGTCTACACGAACCGCAACTACATTCCGAGGTCGGAGGGAGCGTTCGCGTACGAAGTAACGGTCCGGAACAACATCGCCGGCATCGGCACGAACACCGTCGACAATGGCGCGGCCTATGGATCCGCCGCGGCGCTCGAGAGCATGGTCCTGATGGATTCCGTCAACAAGTACTCGGCCAATCCGTCGGACCGCGTGCTCCGCGAGGAGACGACCCTCTCCGTGCTCGCCCACGAAGTCGGGCACCGGTGGCTCGCCACCGCGCGGTTCAACGACGCGGGGGTCTCGAGCCAGGAGCTCCTGGGCCGGCAGAAGGCGCACTGGAGCTTCTACATGAACTCCTCGGGGTCGCACGACGAGGGCAACCAGATCGAGGACCTGGGCGGCGGTGTCTTCAGGACCGGCCCGACCTCCCAGCGGTACGGCCCCCTCGACCAGTACCTGATGGGGCTGCGGACGGACGCCGAGGTCCCTCCCTTCTTCGTGATCCGGGACGCGGTCCTCGATGGAGTGCAGAGCGCGGAGCGCGCGCCCCAGTCGAACGTGGACATCAAGGGGTTGAAGAAGGACGTCACCATCGCCGACGTGATCGCGGCCATGGGTCCGCGGTCTCCGGCCCCGGCTCCGAATCCGCCGGCCTGGCGGGTGGCCTTCCTGTACGTGACCCAGGGCGATCCGGGCGATGCGGCGGGCATCGCTCTCGTCGATCGCGTCCGGTCGCAGTTCGAGGCCTACTTCCCGCTTTCGACCGAGGGACGTCTCTCGATTGAAACGCGCCTGAAGTAGCGGGACCCTTGGCCCGGCGGTCCGCCGACAAGCCGGTCCGGCGCGATCTCCCCGTCGATCTCGACGGGACCCTCTTCGTCCTGGGCAAGGGCGGGGTCGGCAAGAGCGTCATTTCCGAGGGCCTCGCCGCCCTCGCCTCGGAGGCGGGGCACAAGACCCTTCTCGTCCGCATCGGCGAGTCGGCGCGGGAAGGCCGCCGGGAGTCGCCCGCCCCCGCCCCCACCAAACACGGTTTCGAGGCGGTGGACCTCGACCCGCGGGTGGCCATGGACGAGTTCGTGCGCCACGTGGTCCGCATCCGCCCTCTCTTCGAACGGATCATCCGCAGCGACGTCTACGTGAAGTTCTTCGCCGCCGCCCCCGGTCTGCCCGAACTCGTCCTCCTCGGCCGGATCAAGGAGTACGCGGCCGAGACCGATCGGTCCGGCGCGCCCCGCTTCCGGACCATCATCGTCGACTGCCCCTCCTCCGGCCACGGTCTGCTCATGCTCGAGACCCCGTTCGCGGCCTACCGGGCCGCGCCGGTGGGACCGTTCGCCCGGCTCGCGGAGCGGATCATGACCTGGCTCAAGACCGAGGCGCGGATCGCCCTCGTGGCCATTCCCGAGGAGATGGCGGTGGTGGAAGCGGTCGAGTTCAAGGAGGACCTGGCCGAGCGGACCGGAATAAGGCCTTCCCTCGTGTTCCTGAACCGGATGAGGCAGGAGAGGCTCTCCGCGGCGGCGCGGCAGGCCATCGCGGACCTCGAGGCGCCGCCTCGCTCGAGCGATCGCCTGCTGCTCGACTGCGCCGTTCAGGTCCAGCACCGCGCCCGCATCGAGGCCTTTCATCAACGCCGACTGACCCGGGGGGTCGGGCTCAAGCCTCTGGTGATCGGTGAACTCGCCGACTGCCGTCCCGCGGCCATGGCCGCGGCCCTCGCGGGAGACGCGGCATGAAAGGGGCCGCCGCCATCACGGCCGCCCTGCAGGGAAAGCCCGTCATCGTCTGCGGGCCGGGAGGGGTGGGGAAGACCACGGTGTCCGCGGCCCTGGCCCTCGCCGCCGCGAACCTCGGCCGCAAGACCCTGGTGTGCACGATCGATCCCAGCAAGCGCCTCCGCACGAGCCTCGGTCTCGCGCGGCTGACCGGCACGCCGCAGAAGGTGAAAGGGCGCCTCTTCGCCATGCGCCTCGACCCGAAGCAGACCTTCGACGACCTGGTGCGGCGGCACGCCGCGGACCCGGAGGCGCGGGAGAGAGTCCTCAACAACCGCTTCTACCAGGAGATCTCCCGGCACCTCGCGGGGACTCATGAGGTCATGGCCATGGAGGCGCTCATGGGAGTGTCCGGCGACTTCGATCTGATCGTGCTCGACACGCCGCCCGCCTCCTCGGCCCTGGCTTTCCTCGACGCGCCGAAGCGGGTGCTGGACTTCGTCGATGGCCGCGTGCTGCGCTACTTCCTCAAGCCCTACTTCGTGGCCGGCCACCTCGCCATCGAGCCCCGGACCTTCGTGGGCCGGACCTTCCTTCGCATTCTCGACTCCGCGGTCGGCCTCCAGTTCCTTCGGGATCTCTCGGAATTCTTCCTGGCCTTCGAGGGCCTGTTCGAGTCCTTCCGCCAGACTGCGAACGCCATGGGGGCCCTCCTCAAGGAGGAAGGAACCACCTTCCTTCTGGTCACCACCCCCGCCACGTCGAGGGTCAGCGAGGGCGCCGCGTTCGCGGAAGCGTTGCGCGAGCGCGGACTCACGGCCGCGGCCATCGTGGCCAATCGCGTCCACCCCTGGGCCATCGGAGGGGGGATCGACGGGTCGGCGCTCGAGAGCGGCGGGGAGAGCCTTCTCCCGGAGGACGTGGCCCGGGAGCTGCGGGCCCTGGCCGCGCGGGAGCAGTTGCGGGCCGAGGGCGACGCGCGTCAACTGCGTCAGGTGGCGAGCCGGAGCGGCCTTCCCGCGGTCCTCGTCCCCGAGCTCGAATCGGATGTCCACGATCTCCGGTCGCTCGCCGCGGTCGCGGCGTGGCTGGCGCCTGCGGAGACCGGGTCGTGAGGATCATCCTGTTCTCGGGGAAGGGCGGGGTGGGAAAGACGACCCTCGCCGCGGCCACCGGCGTGCGCGCCGCCTCGATGGGCCACCGGGCGCTCGTGATGTCCACCGACGCCGCGCACTCGCTCGGCGATTCCCTCGCCCTCCCCATCGGACCGGAGCCCACCCGGGTGATGGACAACCTCGACGCCATGGAGATCGACGCCCAGCACGAACTCGAGCGGGAGTTCGGTCCCATCAAGAACTTCCTGGCCCGGTTCTTCAAGGGCCAGGGAATCGACGAGGTGGTGGCCGACGAGATGGCGGTCCTCCCCGGCATGGAGGAACTCTTCTCGCTGCTCCGGGTGGCTGAGCTTGCGCAGAGCCGGCGCTACGACCTGCTGCTCGTGGACTGCGCGCCCACCGGCGAGACCCTGCGCATGCTGGCGGCGCCCGATGTCCTCCGCTTCTATTTCCGCAAGATCTTCCCGGTCCAGCGGATCCTCGCGAGGACGGTCCGGCCGGTGGCCCCCTTCGTCACCTCGCTGCCCGTGCCCGAGGACGATGTCTTCGTGGCGGTGAGGCGGCTCTACGAGCGGATCGAGCGCCTCGACCCGCTGCTGCGGGATCCGAAGGTGACCTCCATCCGCATCGTGCTCTCCCTCGAAAAGATGGTGATCGCGGAGTCGGAGCGGCTCTTCACCTACCTCGGGCTCTACGGCTACTCGGTCGACGCGGTGATCGCGAACCGGGTCCTGCCCGAGACCCTCAAGGGCGCCTATTTCGAGCGCTGGGGCCGGACCCAGGCTCGGCACATGAAGCGTGTTCGCGAAGGCTTCGCTTCCATGCCCATCCTCGAATCGCCCCTGCGCGACGAAGAGGTGATGGGGACGCCCCTGCTCAGGACGCTGTCGGACGAGGTCTACGGGGAGCGCGATCCGCTGTCCGTCTTCCACACCAGCCGCCCTCCGAAAGTGGAGAAGCGGGGGGAGGGGTACGTGTTCTCCTTCGACCTTCCCTTCGCGAGCAGCGATCGCGTCACCGCCTACGCGGCGGGCGACGAGTTGTCGGTGACCATCGACAACTGGCGTCGTAACATCGTCCTGCCGCGATCGCTCGCGGGTCGCGAAGTGATGGAAGCGCGCCTCCGTTCCGGGCGCCTCAGCGTGGTGTTCGGAGGTCGGTGATGGCGAAGGACGAAACTGCAAGCTCGAAAAGCCTGAAGGCGTGCTGCCTCGTCTCCGAGATGCTCGAGGAGATGGGCCTCGACTCCCGCAAGGCCAGGGAACTCAGGCGGCAGACCCTGCTCGGCCTGATGACCTTCTGCCAGTGGCAGCTCGCCCGGATGAACGAGGAGAAGGGCTCCACCGGGCCCGGCGACACCCGACGAACCAAGGGTCGCCGAGTGAAGGTGGTCTAGCTACTTCTTGACCGGCGCGGGGGTTGGCCTGGCCGCCGCGGGCTTCGCACCCTTCGCGGCGGGCGCCGCCGCCACCGGGGTCGCATCGACCACGTTCGGAACCGTGCCGAGTTCATCCTCGACGCCGACGAAGACGTCGTAGACGCGCACGCCCAGCTCGCGATCGTCGGTGGCCGACATGCCGAGCGCCTTGGGGACGATGGTCTGATCCATGGCGAAGCGCAGTTCCACGGTGTCCTCGGCTCCGAGGTCTTCCGCCTTGAACCGGATCTTCTTCTCGACCAGTTCGCCGTTCTCGAACTTGTGGACGATCCCGGACCGGCCCTGGGCGGCGAGGGTCAGGGTCGGCGCGCCCGCGGGGTAGTTCTTGGGCGAGTAGGGGGCGTCGAACTGCAGGTAGACGACGACCGGCTTCTTGGGGTTCTTGAAGGAGAGCACCGCTTCCTTCTTGGTCCAGGTGGTCTCGACCATCGGATTGGGACCGGGCTCGGGGTTGTGCCAGCCCTCCTTGTAGTACACGCGGACGTTCTCGACCTGGGCCAGGAGCTGCATCTTGGCGGCCACGTACTCCCGCAGCCCGAAGTCCTCGCCCTTGAGGGGGATGCGCTCGCCCCGGCCATCGGGATAGAGCCCCATGGTCACGGTGGCGTCCCCGATGTAGGTGACGACCGGGACGAAGATGGTGCGGGTGTAGCTGTAGGTCTTGCCCGCTTCCCACTGCGAGGGGGGCGGGGTGATCGCGTGGTCGTCGGTGAAGAGGAGAACCTTGCCCTGATCGATGAAGTGAACGAGGGCCCGGTAGTCGCCCTCCACCTTCTTGAAGTCGGGCCCGGTGGTCCAGGTGTAGGTCGCTTCGATGGCGCTGTCGAGAGGCGCGCTCATGCGGTTCGCCTTGAAGGACGCGGTGATGTCGTTGGCGGGCACGGCTCCGCGCCGGTTGCATCCGAGAACCAGCAACAAGGGGGTGACGATCAAAAGGGCGCGGTAGCTCCGCATTGTGGACATGCCTCCAGAAGACTTCTGTTTAAGTGCTCGACTCACCTGAACCTGCCCCGGGGGCACGCGATCGACCCCGGGGGAATCCAGGGCGGATCAGGACGAGAGTCGAGCCTCGTTCCACGCCCTCGTTCTTGGGCCTGGAAAACTGACGCGAAACCGCATTCTACGAGTCCGCTCGAATTCGTGTCAACGAAACCGCGCGGGGCACTCCTCGTTCCTCTCACTTCCGCCCCGGATCGAAGACCGCGAGCCAGGCGTCGATCTCGTCGCTGCTCTCCCGCCCGGAAGGCTTCTCCGAAGGCTGCGGACCCTGGGTCCCCCTCCGCTCCAGCCGCCTCGAGAACTCGTGGGCCCTCTCCACCGAGGCGCCGCGGTGGCGGGCCTTGTCGCCGAGCGATTTGTCCGAGGTGACCACGGTGAAATCCCTTGGGGCCTTCGAATCACCCACGAGACCGAGGATGACCTCGTCCGCGGACCGGCCCCCGCTGAAGAGAATTCGGACTCGATGGGTCTCGGTTCTGGCCTTCGCTCCATCCGGCGCCTGGCCGTCGAAGACCACGGTGGCGCGGGCGCCCTGCGATCGGCAGAACGAGGCGATCACGCGGGCGCAGGCTTCGCGGTCGGCCAGGCCCCCGATGGAGAGACCCAGGGCATGGGCCAGGTTGTTTCCGTCCACAAGATAGGGCATCGCCAGACCGCGCGGCGATGCTACTATGCTGACCCCGTGGGACTTAGATTGACGAGGCCGGACACGAAATGAGCTTTGCCGAAAAAGGCGCGGTGGGCGATATCGACCCCGCGCTCTTCATTGGATATCTCCACCGTCTCAAGGCCACGGGCACCCTGAAGTTCGAAGAGGGCCCGATTCAACGAGCCATCTACTTTCGCGAGGGTCGAGTCCTCTTTTCGTCCTCCAACGCCCCGGAGGATCAACTCGGCGCCATCCTGGTGGCGGGGGGGAAGATCGGGCAGGAGAAGTTCGACTCCATCGTGGCGAGCCTCGAGCCCAAGCAGTCCATCGCCGCGGCACTCTCCCAGGGCGGCCACGTGTCGCAGCGGGACATCGGCGATGCCGCGCGCAGGAAGGTCGAGCAGATCATCGGCTCGTGCTGCGCGCAGACCGCGGGGCAGTACGAATTCGAAGACGGCGTGCTTCCCAAAGGCGCGCTCGATCTCAAGCTCACCACCGAAAAGGTGCTGGTCTCCGCTTTCGAGGTCCTCGAACCCTCGGGGTTCCTGAGCCGGATCCTGAAGAGCCCGATGGCCGTGCTCGCGCAGGCCGACGTGGTGCCCGCCGACCCCGATCTCGCGCGGCTGCGCGATGCCCTGGACGGCGTTTCGTCGCTCGCCGACATCGGCGGCAAGGTGGGCCTGCCCCTCGCAGCCACCGAGGCGCGGGCCGCGGTGCTGGTGGTCCTGGGAGCGGCCACGGTGGTGACTTCCCAGATCGAGGAGATGGCCCTTCCGGACACGGGGGAACTCTCGTCCGAGACGCCCGAGATGAGCCTCTCCGAGGAATCCGAGCCGGTCGAAGCCGAGACCATCGCGTTCCAGCAGACGGCTCCAGAGGCGGAGACCATCGCGTTCGGACAAGGTCCGGAGGCGGGTGGAGCGGGGTTCGGGGGGGATGCGACCCTCGTGGCGCCGCCTTCCGCGGGGCTGGGCCTCGACCCGTCCGGGGACGCCACGCTGTCGATGGGAGGGGGCGCAGGAGTGCCCGCTCCGGCGAATCCATCGCAGAGCGGCGCGATGCGAGCGGGAGGCGTCAAGCGCGAGCGGGCGACCACCCAGGACCTGGCCGCGGTCAAGGAGTTGCTCGGATCCTCCACCGCAGGCCCTCCTCGTCCGGGATCCGCCTCCATTCCGTCGCAGCGCTGGGAGCCCGTGCTCTCGTCCCAGAGCCGCCCCGGGCGCGACCATGGCACGCTGGGCGAAACGCTCGGCAGCCCCATCCTGAAGTCGGTGATCGCGGTGGTGCTTCTCGGTGTCGTGGCGGCGGGAGGATGGATGGCCTACACGGCCCAGAACCGGCCGGCGCCTGGTCCCCCGGTGGTCGCGACTCCGGCGCCCTCGCCCCTGCCCTCTCTGGCCCAGGCCGAAGGCGGGACGGCTCCCGCGGTACTACCGTCGCCCGCGGCCTCGTCGTCCGCGGCCTCGCCGTCCGCTGCCGCGGTCAAGCCCGTGATTACCCCGATTCCGGCCACCACCCCCGCTCCGAAGGTCGCCGAGAAGGCGACGCCCACGCCGGCTCCGAAGTCGACGCCCGTCCCGACTCCGGCGCCGGTGGTCGCGGTCCGGGCCACACCCGCGGCCCGCCCCGCGGGAGGGGGATACGAGGCCCTGAAGGCCGGACGATTGGCCGAGGCCGCCGCCGGTTTCGAGAGCGTCGCCCAGTCGAGGAGCGACGAGTTCTCGGTACAGCTGCTCGTGGCCTGTTCGCCTCAGACCGTCGAGAAGGCCATCCAGAACGATTCCTCGACCGAGCTCTTCATTCTCCCCGCCACCATCGCGGGGAAGCCGTGCCATCGCCTGATGCGCGGTTTCTTCAAGACCAACGCCGAGGCCACCCAGGCGGTGGCGTCGCTGCCCGGCTACTACGTGGCCGAGGGAGCCAAGCCCAAGGCCGTCCTGGTGAAGTCGGTTCTTCGCTAGCCCCTCTTGGGTTCGGTTCACCTCCGCCCGTGACCCAGAGGCTCTTGTGGATCGCCGCGACGGCGTGGGCGGCCATCGCGCGGGCCGGGGATCCTTCCGCTTCTCCTTCTCCCTCCGCGGCGTTCGACCGCGAGGTTCGCGAGGCCCGGAGCTATCTCGAGGGGTGGTTCGGAACGCCGATGGTCATGCCGCCCATCGAGATCGTGGAGGCCCCGACCCACGACGCGAGCGCCGATCTGCCCGGCCACTACCACGACGGAACGGTGCGCATCCGGCCCGAGACCGCGCAGAAGGCGTCGGAGCTGCGGCGAGTGCTCCGGCACGAGTTGACCCACGCGATCATCGACCAGAGGACCAAGGGGAATTGTCCCCACTGGCTCCAGGAGGGGATCGCCCAGTTCCTCGACGGGACGGACGTGCGGGCCACCGAGGCCTGGCTGCGCCGGCAGACCTCGCCGCTCATACCCCTCTTCCGGATCGAGGGCCCTTTCCGTGACCGGGATGCTTCCTCGCGCGAAGCGGCCTATCGGGAGAGCGCCTCGGCGGTGTCGTTCCTGGTTTCGAGGATCGGGCGCAACGGCCTGCTGTTTCTGATCCAGCGGCTCGGCGAAGGGCGGCCCTTCGACCGCGCGCTCCTGGAAGCGGGGCTCTCCTACACCGAACTCCAGCAGGCCTGGGAGTCGTCCCTGAAGCTTCCCGGGAAGAGCGGTTAGAGGGGCGCGCTCAGGCTAGAAGCCGGCGGCGCCGTACCACTCGAAGGTTCGGGCGAGGCCCGATTCGAAATCGACCTGGGGCCGGTACTTGAGCAGCTTGCGGGCGGCGGTGGTGTCCGCCAGCGAGTGGCGGATGTCTCCGCTGCGGGCGGGCTCGTGCTTCGCCTCCACCTTGCGCCCGGCCAGCCGGGCCAGGGTGGCGAGCAGGTCGTTCAGGGTGTGGGCCTTGGAGGTCGCGACGTTTACGGTCTGACCCTTGAGCCCCGGGGCGGAGAGGGCCAGGAGGTTCGCGTGAATGACGTTCGCGATGAAGGTGAAGTCGCGGCTCTGCTTTCCGTCGCCGTAGATCACGGGAGTTTCCCGCTTGATGATGGCCTTGGAGAATCGGCTGATCACGCCGCTGTAGGGTGAAGAGGGATCCTGCCGCGGACCGAACACGTTGAAGTAGCGCATGGTCAGGGTCTGCATGCCGTAGAGCTCGGCGAAGATCCGCACGTAGGTCTCGCCCGCGAACTTCGCGGCCCCGTACGGGGAGAGGGGGCGGGCGGGCAGCGCCTCGTGCTTGTAGCGCTCCTTGCGGTCTCCGTACACCGAGGATGATCCCGCGTACACGAAGCGCTCCACGCCTTCGTCCTTCGCGGCCACCAGCATGGCCATGGTCGCGGTCGCGTTCGCGTGGTGCG
>DAORUA010000024.1:0-2672 GCA_035432945.1 Vicinamibacteria bacterium
GATCGTGGGTCAGTTCCGGGGGCGGAATCTCTTCGGGGACCTTCCCCCGGACAGCGCGCGCGGCAAGCAGGACTGGGTGCTCAAGGACGGCGATGCCGCGATCTGGGTGGTGGGAAAGGCGCCCCGGGGCGACGGCTGGAAGCTGGATCTCGAATACAAGGGCGACAGCAAGACCTGGCTCGAAGTGGAAGGGAAGCCCGAGGTCATAAACGGCATCGTGTACCTGAAGGCGTCGAAGATCATCCCCACCAAGGCTCCCGGCTCCGAGAGGCGCGGGCCCGGTCCCCGTTAGTCCGGGACGCGACCGGCCTTGTCCCGTTCCGCGCCGCCGCTCACCTTCGCCACGCTCCACGAGAGTCCGCTGGTGCGGGTGCAGGACTACGTCTGTCGGTCTGCGCAGGGCGGCCCCGGCGGGGAAGAGCACTACACCGCCAACACCATCGTGCTGATGCGCCACGGCGTCTTCTGCAAGCACTTCGGCGGAAGCACCGTGACCGCCGACGTGAACCAGGCGATCTTCTTCTCGAAGGGTTCGACTGTGCGCGTTTCACACCCCGCCGACTGCGGCGACCGGGGCACCGTCTTCGCCCTCGCGCCCCGCGTGCTGCGCGACATCGTCCGCGAACTGGACCCCTCGGTAGATCCGCGCCCCGACCGGCCCTTTCCCTTCGCGACCGGGCCTTGCGACGCGGCCGCGTTCTGGCGCCACCGCGAACTGGTGCAGCGTCTCGCCGCCCAGGACCAGAAGCCCCTCGAGCCTCTGTGGGCCGATGTCACGGCGCTTCAACTGAGCGCCGACCTCCTGGCCGCGGCGTTCCGGCAGGCGGGGGTGGCGCGGAAGAAGCAGCGCCCGGCGACCGACCGGGAACACGCGGAGCGCGCCGAGGCCGCGAAGACGTTCCTGGCCAGTTCGATGGGCCGCCGGGTCACCCTCGACGATGTAGCCAGGGCCGTCCACACCTCACCCTTCCATTTCACCCGCATCTTCCAGGAGCGGGCGGGGATTCCCGTTCATCGCTACCTGACCCGCCTACGATTGCGCGCGGCGCTCGAGCGGCTCGCGGAGGGCGAGGAGGACCTCACCGCCCTCGCCCTTGATCTGGGCTTCTCCTCCCACTCCCACTTCACGGACGCGTTCCGCAGGGAGTTCGGGACGACCCCGTCGGACGTGCGACGATCGGCCTCGAGTCGCGCCCTGCGCCGGATGAGCAAGAATGTGGAGATCTGAAGACCGATGCACATCAAGGAGCGACCCTCATGGCCATGATCGAAGAAGGAAAGAAAGCCCCCGCGTTCACCCTGCCCTCGTCAGAGGGCGGCGAGGTCAGCCTCAAGGATCTGAAAGGCAAGACCGTGGTCTTGTACTTCTATCCGAAGGACGACACGCCGGGCTGCACCCGCGAGGCCTGCGAGTTCCGCGACACCCAGGCCCCCATCAAAAAGGCCGGCGCCCTGGTCTTCGGGGTGAGCGGCGACTCGCTCGAGTCCCACGGGAAGTTCAAGACGAAGTACAAGCTCAACTTCCCGCTGCTCTCCGACCAGGGCAACGCGGTGGCCACGAAGTTCGGCGCCTACGGCGAGAAGACCCTCTACGGCCGTAAGTTCATGGGCATCATCCGCTCCACCTTCGTCATCGACGGTGACGGCGTTGTCCGGAAGGTCTTTCCGAAGGTGAAGGTGGACGGCCACGCCGAGAAGGTCCTGGAGGCGGTCAAGGCGCTCTCGAAGTAGAGGCCTGGTCCTAGTCCTCGCGGATGGCCGTCATCGGGTCGATGCGCGAGGCGCGAAGGGCGGGAAGGGCGCTCGCCGCGAGTGCGGCCACGAGCAGGCCCACCGCACCCCCCGCGAACGAGACGAGATCGGTCGCGGACACCCCGTGGAGGCGGCTCGCCAGCACCCGCGCTCCCGCGAGGCCCAGGATCACACCGAGAGCCGCTCCCGCGAGCGCGAGCCGGGCCCCCCGTCCGAGTACCAGCCGGAGCACGTCGGATCGCCTGGCCCCGAGCGCGATCCGCACCCCGATCTCCTTCGAGCGCGCCACCGCGACGAGTGAGATGACGCCGTACAGGCCCACCATGCCGAGGAGCAGGCCGAGCAGTCCGACCGCGGCGCCGATCTGAGCGTCCCGGCTCTGCTCGAAGAGCAGGCTCGCGCGGTGCTCCTGGAGCGTGCTGGTCTCGAGAACCGCCATCTCGGCATCCATCTCCGCGATCCGCTGCCGCATCGGGCGGAAGATCGACTCCGGCGGGCCGGAGGTTTCGACCAGCAGCAGGGCGAAGCCCTGCGGCATCTGCGCGAAGGGCACGAACACGTACATCTCGGCAGGCTCGGTCAGGTCCGCGATGCGCCCGTTCTCGGCGACCCCCACCACCTCGCGCTCGATCCGGCTCTTGCGTCCCATGATGATGCGCTTGCCCAGGGGGTTCTCGCCCGGCCACATGCGCTCGGCGAACGTGCGGTTCACCACGGCCACGGGCGTGCTCGCGGCCGAGTCGACATCTCGCACGCCGCGTCCCTCATGGATGCGCGCGCCCAGGGTCTCGAAATAGTCGGGGCCCACGATGCCGTACCGGATCCGGAACGCGTCCTCGCCCGGGGGCGGGGTCGCTCCGGGAACGAAGAAGTCCGCGGCCCAGCCCGCCTCGTTCGCCTGGGCGGGCAGGCGGATGGCG
>DAORUA010000024.1:2772-4878 GCA_035432945.1 Vicinamibacteria bacterium
GAAGAAGTCCGCGGCCCAGCCCGCCTCGTTCGCCTGGGCGGGCAGGCGGATGGCGTAGGTCGCCCGCGAGACCCCGGGCAGGGCCAGGGCGCGCTGACGCGCCTCTTCGAAGAAGCGGCCGCTTGCCTCCGCCTCGTACCCGCGCAGAGCCGGGACCACGTAGAAGGTCGCGACGTTCTTGCCCGGATCGAAGCCCGCATCGATGCGGGCGGAGTGGGACAGGCTCCTCGACAGGAGGCCCGCGGCGATGAGCACCACCACCGTGACCGCCATCTGGGAGACCACGATCCATTCACGCGCCCCCCAGGGACCGATCGAGGCCGCGGAGGGCGCCTGCTTCAGATCCGAGACGACGTCGGGCCGGCTGTGCCGCCACGCGGGCACGGCCGCGGTCAGCGCCGTCGACACCGCCATCAGCAGGGCGACGAAGCCGAGGAGGCGGAGGTCGAAACGCGCGTCCACCACGTAGGCATCGGAGCCGGGAGGCACGAGCGCGGGAAGGAGGCTCATCAGGCCGGCCGCGATCAGGAGGCCGAGCGACGTCCCGAAGGCGGAGAGCAGCAGGCTTTCGGCGAGCAACTGGCGGCTCAGCCGTCCGCGGGTGGCGCCGAGCGCCGCGCGAACCGCGAGTTCACGCCGCCGGCCCTCATTGCGGGCGAGAGCGAGGTTCGCGGCGTTCGCGCAGGCCACGAGGAGAACGAGCACCACGAGGCCGAGGAACACCGCGCCTTGAAGCACTCCGCCGCGATAGGTCTCGTTGAACTCGGCGAGCTGGAGCCCCGCTCCCCCGTACTGGCCGGGATCGTCCTTCGCCCAGCGCGCGGACACCACGCTCATCTGCGTCCGCGCCTGCTCGAGCGAGGCGCCGGGCGAAAGGCGCGCGTACACCTCGAACCAGCGCGACGAGCGGTCCTGCAGCTCGTTCCCGATGCCCCGCACCGCGAAACGCGCGTGCTCCGCGAGCACGAAGACATCGCTTCGCACCACCCGGTCGAGGCCCACGAAGTGCGGGGAGGTCACCCCCACCACGGTGAAGGAGGCGTCGTTCAGGCGGATGGTGCTCCCGACCACGTCGGCCCGGCCGCCCAGGCGCTGTTCCCAGAGCTGGTGGTTGATCACGACCAGCGGCGTCTCCGATCTCTCATCGCCCTCGCGCAGTCCCCGCCCGCGCGCGATGGGGATGCCGAGGGTGCCGAAGAAGTTCGGAGACACGTACTTCACGAGGAGCATCCGGGTCTCGCCCTTCTCGCGCAGGGTGACCCCGCGCCCGCCGATCGCGGCCACCTCGGAGAGGGCGGGTGCCTGGGCCGCCATCTCGCGGAATTCCGGATAGGAGATCAGCCCGAACACCGTCCGGGGTGAAGGCCGCGTGATCCGAACCAGCCGCCCGGGCTCGTGGAGCGGCAGGGGTCTGAAGTAAAGGGCGTCCAGCAGACTGAACACCGAAGCGCCCGCGCCGACGCCCGTGGCCAGGGTCAGGGTGGTGAGTGCGGTGAACCCCGGCCGGGCCATCAGGCCCCGCAGGGCTACCCGAAGGTCATGGAACATTCTGAGCCTCCCTGACTGAGACGCCGCATCCGCCCCGCGGTTAGTCGAAACCGCCCCCATTTGACGCCCGCTCCGCGAAAGGCCCCAAGGGCCCTGCTACCAGCCTATGGCGAGGCCGTCCTTCCGCAGGTCCGAACCGCCCATCATCAGTCCGGTCTTCGGGTCGATCATGACCGCCTGCCAGCCGCCCATGGCGCCCCGGCCGTCGGTGATGCGATGGCATCTCGACTCGAGATCCTTGCGCACCTCCGCGCTGATGCCGCTCTCCACCGCGAGGCTCGCCCCCATGTGACGCACCCGCGCCGCGTCGCCGGCGTCGCGGACGTTCATGCCGAAGTCGACCAGGTTCATGACCACCTGCGCGTGGGCCTGGCCCTGGTTGTCGCCGCCCATGACCCCGAACGACACCCACGGCTTCGCGTCCTTGAGGATCATGGCCGGGACCAGGGTGTGCAGCGGGCGCTTGCCCGGCGCGATCCGGTTCGGATGGCCGGGCGTGAGGACGAAGCCGGAACCGCGGTTGTGCAGGGTGATTCCGGTGTCGCCGGCCACGATGCC
>DAORUA010000024.1:4978-16485 GCA_035432945.1 Vicinamibacteria bacterium
TCGCGATCGGCGAGATACGCGCCGCGATCCGCGAAGGCGATCTTCTTCGTCTCCGAGACGAGGTGCAGGTAGTCGGCGCTGTTGTGCCCCATGGCCTTCACGTCGAATCCCTCCATCAGGTTCAGCATCTCCAGGGCCACGAAGCCCTGAGTGGAGGGCGGCATCTCCAGCACGTCGTAGCCGCGGTAGTTGGTGGAGATGGGGTCGACCCAGTCCGCCTTGTGCGCGGCCAGGTCTTCGAGGTCGATGAGGCCGTCGCGCGACTTCATGTCCGCGGCGATGGCCTGGGCGATCGCGCCCTTGTAGAACGCGTCGCGGCCTTCCTTCGCGATGAGTTCGAGGCTCTTCGCGAGGTTCTCGTTCCGGAAGATCTCACCCGGGCGCGGGGCCCGGCCGCCGGGCAGGAACGTCTTCGCGGCCGCGGGGTCGCGTGACAGCTTCCGGGTCGCGTCCTCCCAGTCGCCCGCCACGATCTCGTGCACGCCGAAACCATCGCGCGCGTAACCGATGGCGGGCTGCAGGACCTTGCTCAGGGGCGAGGTTCCGAATCGCGAGAGCATCTGGCTCCAGCCTTCGACCACCCCGGGGACGTCGACGGACAGCGGCCCGCTGCCCGGGACCTCCTTCAATCCGCGGCGCGCGAATTCCTCGGGGGTGGCGCGGTGCGAAGAGCGCCCGCTCGAGTCGAGACCGTAGACCTTCTTCGTCTTCGCGTCGTACACGAGAGCGAAGAAGTCGCCCCCGATGCCGTTCATCGACGGCTCCGTCACCGCGAGCACGGCGGCCGCGGTGATGGCGGCGTCGATGGCGTTGCCGCCGTCCTGCAGGGCCTTGAGTCCCGCCGCGGAAGCGAGCGATTGCGAGGTGGCGATCATCCCGTGACGCGCCTGGGGCGCCGATCGCGTGCCGCGGATGTTGCCGGCCGGCCGGTCGCCGGGGACGATGGTCTGAGCGGAGGAGGAAGTCACGAGAACAAGGCCTCCGATGAGGACGGGAAGATATGGGCGCAAGGGTGGCCTCCAGGGCGGGTGAGCGCGAACACGGGAACTCCGGCGGATTCTAAGCATCATGCACGCCGTTCCTGTGAGCGAGCGCGTTCGCGGTCGTTCCGGGCTCCGAAACTAAGATGACGCCGTCCGGCATCGGCGCAGGCTGATGATCCGGGACGCGGAGGAGACGAAGGATGAGACGCATTGCGAGTCTGGTGGTGTTGAGTGTGGCCATCGCGTGGGGGGTCACGCGAACCGGCGAGGTCGAGGCGCAGTCGCGAACCGGGACCGGGGTCGACCTCATGGACGTCGACCTCATGTTCATCGGCGCGCATCCCGACGATGACACCGGCATCATGGCCACCTTCGCCCGCTACCTGCTCGACGAGGGCTACAAGGGCACGGTCATCACCCTGACCGGAGGCGAGGGCGGCGGCAACGCCATCGGGCGCGAAAGCGGGCCATCGCTCGGTCTGATTCGCCAGGAGGAGGAACGCCGCTCCCTGGCCATGATCGGCGTGGCCTCGCCCCAGTTCATCGGCCTGCAGGATTTCTACTTCACCCTCTCCGCCGAGGAAGTCCAGAAGCGCTGGGGCGACACCTGGCTGTGCGACGTGGTGCGGCGCGTGCGCCTGGAGCGGCCCGAGGTCATCCTCACCATGTGGCCGGGGCCGGGCACGCATGGCCAGCATCAGATGGCCGCGCGCGCCGCCACCATCGCCTTCGAGAAGGCGGGCGATCCAACCTACTGCGCCGACCAGATCACCCGCGAGTTCCTCGAGCCTTTCGCCCCCGCCAAGCTCTACTACTACCCGAACGATCCGAAGGGCGCGAGCATCGTCTCGATCCCGAGCGGCGACATGTCGAGAACCGCGGCGCGCACCTACGCGGACATCCGGGCCATCGCGGCCTCGAGCTACCGCAGCCAGGGCTTCGATCGCGGGACGCGTCTCCCCGCGGAGGCGCGGCCCGAGGTGTTCCTTCTCGTGCGGTCGCGCGTTCCGGTGTCCGAGCCGGAGACCCATCTCCTCGAGGGCGCGCTGCGTCCGGCGGGGACGTCGCCCGCGGGAGTACGGCTCGAGGCGGTGGCCGCGGGTTCGGAGGCGGCCATCGGCGCCGACACGAACATCGAGGTGCGCTTCACCAATCAGACCACGGCCGCGATGAGCAAGGTGCGGCTGGGGCTGCGTGTTCCCGACGGCTGGACGGCCTCGCCCCCGGGAGAGACGGTGTTCGCGGCCATCGAGGCCGGGAAGACCGCGACCGCGAAGTTCGCGCTGCGTCCCGGCGCGAGCATCGCCGTGGGCGCGCAGGGAAAGGTCGAGGCTGAGTACGAAGCCTCCTGGAGCGGCCGCGCGGCGTCCGGGCGCAACCCGATCTGGCTCCGGGCGATCGCGCCCGTGCAGGTCGCCTTCGTCCCCACTTTCGACATCGCGGGCTACCGCGAATTCGCGAAGGAGACGAAGACCGAGTGGGTCATCCCGTCGCTGCCCACCCGCCTGCCCCTGGTCGTGGGCCGGACCGGAAAGGTCAAGGTCAGTGTTTCGAATCGTTCCGCGGAACCAGCGCGCGGTGAGGTGACACTCGCCGGTCCGAACGGCATCCGCCTCGCGAAGCCCGTGCCGGTGACGGTCGCGGGCGGAGGGGCGGCCGAGGCGACACTCGACGTGGAGGTCACGAGCGAAGCTCTGCCCGCGGGCCGCCACTCCGTTCGATGGCCCGTGACCGTGAAGGCGACCACCGGTGCTATCACCAGCGAGAACGCGGCCGAGGTCTACGTCCTGCCCTCGCTCACCGCGCCGCGGGTCCTGGTCGCGCCGAAAATCGACGGGGATCTCTCGGACATGCTCTCGCTCGCCCACGGGGAGATCGGCCCCAGCGACGCCTGGTGGCGGCGCCCCGCGAAGGACGCCGCGGATCTCTCCGCCGACTTCTACATCGGCTACGACGCGAAGTTCCTCTATGTCGGCGCTCACGTGCGCGACGAGTTGGTGGTCTGCAACATCGCCCCCGACGACGTGAAAGCGCAGCTTCGGTCCGACGCGATCGGGATCACCGTCGATCCTTCGGGGGTCAGCCGCGATACCTCGACCACGCTGCAGGCCGCGGCCTTCCCCTGCACCACCGCGGGCTTTGGCGCGCGTGGCTTCCGCGACGCGGACGCGCGTCAGGGCCTGATGGAGGACACCGCGCCCGGCATGCAGGTCGCGTCGAAACGGACTGGAGAGGGCTACGACATAGAGTTCGCAATTCCCTGGTCGGCCATGCCGAAGCAGCCCGTGGCGGGGGACGAGATCGGCCTCAACGTGGTCCTGTACGACGGGGACGAGAAGGACGCGAGGGTGGGAGCCAACATTTCCGAAACCGGCCTCGCGTGGGCGGCCTTCGAGTGGGGCGGCAAGCAGGCCTTGCCGTACCTGTGGCCGCGCGTGGTCCTCGGCCGTTAGGCTTGGATCTTGCTGTGGGTCCGGCTTGAGGGCAAACTACTTTTCCCTTCAACCTCAGGAGTTCAAAAAACATGGCCATCCGACTGGGCGACACCGCCCCCGACTTCATCGCCGAGACCACTCAAGGCCCGATCAGCTTCCACAAGTGGCTGGGCGATTCCTGGGGCGTTCTCTTCTCGCATCCCAAGGACTTCACCCCGGTCTGCACCACCGAGCTTGGCTACGTGGCGAAGATCAAGCCCGAGTTCGACAAGCGCAACGTGAAGGTCATCGGTCTCTCCGTGGACTCCGTCGAGTCACACGAAAGGTGGGAGGGTGATATCGGCGAGACCCAGGGGACGGCGGTGAATTTCCCCATGATCGGGGATCCCGACCGGAACGTCAGCAACCTCTACGACATGATCCACCCGAACGCGAACGACACCTTGACCGTGCGCTCGGTGTTCGTGATCGGGCCGGACAAGAAGGTGAAGCTGATGATCACCTACCCGGCCTCCACTGGCCGTAACTTCGATGAGATCCTGCGCGTGATCGATTCGCTTCAGCTCACCTCGAAGTTCAAGGTGGCGACGCCCGCGAACTGGAAGGACGGGCAGGACGTCATCATCGGTTCGTCGGTGAGCGACGAGGACGCGAAGAAGCTGTTTCCGCAGGGCTGGAAGACGGTCAAGCCCTATCTGAGGGTGCTGCCCCAGCCGAAATGATCGTCGGCGGCGCGACGGGCGTTTGGCCTGCAGCGGGCGGGGCATGCCCCGCCCCTACCTAGTTGAATTTTACCGAGACGAGTTTCGACACGCCCGGTTCTTCCATGGTGACGCCGTAGAGGTTGTCGGCGATCTGCATGGTCTTGCGGCTGTGCGTGATGATGATGAACTGGGTGTCGCCGCGGATGGTGTCGAGCATCTTCACGAACCGGCCGATGTTCGCGTCGTCGAGCGGGGCGTCCACCTCGTCGAGGATGCAGAAGGGCGAGGGCTTGTACTTGAAGATCGCGAAGAGCAGGCCGATGGCGGTCATGGCCTTCTCCCCGCCGGAGAGCAGCAGGACGTTTTGAAGCTTCTTGCCCGGGGGCATGGCCATGATGTCGATGCCGGCCTCCAGGATGTCCTCGTTGTCGACCAGGGCGAGGCCCGCGGAACCGCCGCCGAAGAGCTGCTTGAACGTCTCCTGGAAGTTCGCGTTGATGATGTGGAACGCTTCCTCGAAGCGTGAGCGCGACTCGGTGTCGATCTCCCTGATCGCGTCCTCGAGTTCCTTGATGGAATCGAGCAGGTCCTGGCGCTGCGAACTCATGAAGACGAAGCGCTCCTCGTTCTCCTGGGCCTCCTGAACCGCGAGCGGGTTCACCGGGCCGATCCGCTCGATCTTCTCCTTGACCTCGTTCAGCTCCTCGCGCACCGCGTCGAGGTCCTTCACGTGGTCTTCCTCGGTCAGAGTCTGGGCGGCCTGGGCCGCGGTCTGCCCGATCGCGGCGTGGGCCTCGCGGCCGAGGTGATCGAGATCGGAGGCGATCCGCGCCCGGCTCACCTCGATCTCGTTCAGGGCGTCCTTGATCCCGTCCCGTTCCCGGCGATGCGCCTTGAGCGCTTCTTCGCGCGCGTCGATCTCCGCGCGGGATCCCTTGAGGCGGTCCTCTTCCATGGCCACCGCGGCGGTGACGCGATGGCGTTCGGTGAGTGTCTCCTCGAGCGACTTCTCCGCGTCCTGGCGCTCGAGGTCGAGGGCCTTCGCCTTCTCCTCGAGTTCCCGCGAGCGGGTGAGCGCGTTCTCGATCCGGCTCTGCAGATCCGCGAATTCGGCGGTGAAGCGCTCCTTCATCTTGAGGGTGGCGGCTTCCTTCTCCACCAGGCCCGCGAGAGTCGAGCGGGCCTCGGCTGAGACCGCCTGCTTCTCCTCGGAATGGTTGCGGGCGGCCACGAGGCCCTGGCCGAGATTCGCGAGGAGGGTCGCAGTCTGCACGCGCTCGTCTTCGGCCGCCTGCAGTTCCTTGTCGATCTCGCCGATCCGGACTTCGCCGGCTTCGCGTTCGGACTCCGCCTGCTTCAGTTCGACGTCGATCACCTGCAGCTTGCGATCCGCGCGGACCTTCTCGTCGTCGAGCGCCGTCTTCTCGTGGTCGAGAGACAGGAGGCTCTTCTCGGCGTCGTGGATCGCGTCTTCGGTCTGCTTGATGGCGAGAAGCGCCGCCTCGATGCGAGCCGCCACTTCGCCCTCTCGGGCTTTGAGTTCGACCAGGCGCGCGTCGATCGCGATCTCGCGTTCCTTCAGTTCCTTCACCTCGCGCCGAGGCGCCAGGAAACCGCGTCCGCCGCGCCCACCCTCGACCCAGGCGCCCCGGACCACTTCGCCGTCCAGGGTCACGAGAGGAGCGTCGAGCGTCTCCGAAAGAGCGAGGGCGTCCGCGAGTGTGCGGACCACGAGGGCGTCGCACAGGCCGAGCTTGATGGACTCGCCGTCGGGCAGGCCGACCTTATAGAGGTCGGTCAGGCGGCCCACGATCCGGGCGTCGTTCGGCGATCCGAGGGCGGCGCAGGCTCCGGGCGCGCGTCCGAGGATCAGGAACGAGGCGCGGCCTTCGCCCGATTCGGCGAGGCGCGCGACACCCGCCCGCGCGGTCTCCGCGTTCGGCACCACCAGTGCCTGAAGGGCGTCGCCGAGGAAACCCTCGACCGCCTTCTCATACTCGGGCGCCACTTCGATGGTGTCCGCGAGGACGCCCTGGACGAGGGAGGTCGCGCGGTCGTCGAGGAGGGCGCGCACGCCCGCGTCGAACGCGCCGTGGGTGGCCACGAGTTCCTCGAGGGAGACGCGCCGCCCCGCGAGCTGGTCGCGCTCGCGGTGAAGGGCGTCGAGTTCACGGCCCAGATCGCCGCGCTCGGTCTCGGCTTCGACCCGATCCTTCCGGGCGCCTTCGAGCTTGACCCCGAGATCGGCCTTGACCGCCTCGACCTCCTCGCGGCGGGCCGCGGTCTCAACCAGCGAGGCTTCGACGCGCTCACGCTCGCGCGACACTTCCTCGAACTCGGTCCGGAGTTTGGAGAGGGTGGCCTGGGCCCGCTCGACGCGTTCGTGCGCGGCGCCCCGCGCGGAACCGAGCGCGGAGATGCGGGTGAGGGCCGAGAGCTGGGTGGAGCGGGCCGAGTCCATCTCCGCCTCGACGTTGCGAAGCGCCACCACGGCCTGGTCGAGGAGGGCCTCGATGCCCTGGAGTGTCGCTTCGCTGCTCGCGCGCTGCTCGGCGTAGGTGAGGACATCGGCCTCGTGCTGCTTGAGGCCCTCGCCCAGGGGAGCGAGACGTGCCTTCAAGTCCTCGGCCTCCTGCAGGGCGGCCTGCGAACGCACCACCGCGTCCCGCGATTGGTCGCGGCAATACGTGGCGTGGGTCTCGAACTTGTTGGCCCTGAGCGTGAGTTCTGAATGCTCGGCGCGGATGATCTCGAGCGCTTTCTCCTGCTCCATGACCCCGAGCCGGCCGGTTTCGAGTTCGGTCTCCTTCGCGGTGATGGCGGCGTCGATGCGTTCCGCGCGCTCGACCTCGACTTTCGATCGCTCCGCGAGCCCGTCCGCGTCCGCCTGGAGTTTCGCGAAGGTCCGGCCGTAGACGATGCGCTCGAGACCAAGCTGCTCTTCGGCCAGAACCATGCGCCGCCTCGCCTTGCTGGCCTGGCGCTTCAAGGACTCGAGCTGCTTCTCGACCTCGGTGACGATGTCGTTGACGCGCAGCAGGTTCTGCTGGGTGGCGTCGAGCTTCAGCTGGGTCTGACGCCGCCGCGCGCGGTACTTGGTGACCCCCGCGGCTTCCTCGATGAGGGCGCGGCGATCGGTCGGCTTGTTGGAGAGGATCTGGCCGATCTTGCCCTGCTCGATGAACGAATACGCCTTCGAGCCGAGGCCGGTGTCCATGAACAGTTCATGGATGTCCTTCAGGCGGCAGGTCGAGCCGTTCATCAGGTACTCGCTCTCGCCGTTCCGGTAGAGCCTGCGGGAGATCGTGCACTCGTCCCGGCCATCGGTGCTTCGGCCGTTGATGCCGGTCAGCTTGAGGTTGACCTCGGCCATGCCCACGGGCTGGCGCGCGGTGGTCCCCGCAAAAATGACGTCGGACATGGCCCCGCCGCGCAGGCTCTTCGCACTCTGCTCGCCGAGGACCCAGGAGATGGCGTCGGAGATGTTGCTCTTGCCGCAACCGTTGGGACCGACGATGCCGGTAACCCCCCCCTTGAAAGTCAGCTCCTGCCTGTCGCAGAACGACTTAAAGCCAACGATTTCAACTTGATCCAGACGCATCATGAAAGCGAAATTACCCCAATATGTTGTGCCAGCCCGCGACTCTAGCACAATGGAAATGGTGCCTGACCGCAGGCAGGAAGCGCTCGAAAACGCGCCGAAAATGGCGCATTCTCACCTCGCTCAGGCCCTTTTCGGGACCATTCTCAACCATCCCGGCTGATCGGCCTCAAGACGCCCTCGCGAGCGCCCTGCGGAATGGCGGTTCGCCTTTAGCAGACTGCTGAAAAACTCCATACGTCATTCCGGCGAAAGCCGGAATCCACGGATACACCAATAAGCAGAGGTTGGTGGATCCCGGCTTTCGCCGGGATGACGGTCTCAGAGAGTGATCTTCCGCACCCTGCTAGACGGTGTAGGTCCGGCCCTGGACGAACATGGTGACGTTCTTCCGCTTCAGGACCGCGATCTCTTTCTTGATCCGGGATACGAAACGGGGCTTGGCGCCGTAGATGTAGACCGGCACATCCCGCTTGAGCTTCTCGAGTTCCTTGCCGAGGAGAGCCGGAGTCAGATGCCCGGAAATCCGCGCGAGATCCTCTTCGCTGTTCGGGAATGACGACTCCGTGATGACCGCCTTCAGGTTCTTGGTGGCGTTCACCACATCCCAGAAGTGATGGGTGGGACCGGTGTCGCTCGAGAAGGCCAGGGACCCCTCGCCGTCATCCACGATGAATCCCGTGGTGGGCACGGAGTGGGAGACCGGCACCGCCCGGATCTTGAGCTTGCCTACCTTCACGGCCTTCTCCGGCTCGAGGGTCACGAGCTTGAGCACGGGGGTGAGGTCGTCCGGAATCGACGTGAAATCGGGCCAGAGCGAGCCGTTGAAGAGATGCCGCGAGAGCGCCGACACCACTTCGTGGATGCCGTAGATTCGCAGCGAGAAACCGGGCGCCGCGAAGCTGTTGTCGATCAGGAAAGGCAGGCAGCAGGTGTGATCGAGATGCGCGTGGGAGATGAAGACGTCCTTCACCTTCGCCTGGCGGTCGACCGGGAGGGCGAAAGACAGACCGCCGGCATCGAGAGCGACCGTGTCGTTGACCAGGAACGACGTCATTCCCTGACCGGGAGCGATTCCGCCGTAGCAGCCGAGGACTTTGACCTTCATGCCACCCCGGCCGAGCTAGAAAAGTCCCATCCGAAAGCAATCATTCAACTAGAAGTTCCAAGGTAGCGGGAGATCGAAAAACAGTCTAGTGCCCGACCTACCGATCGTCAAACGTTGGCTTTTTGGGGGTCCCTACTGCTTTCCGTCCCGGTTCAGGTCGACATTGCCGTGGCTGCCGAACTTGATCTTGCGGACTCCGGAGCCCTCCCGCACGTAGAAAGTGCCCTTGATCTCGGCGTCGACCCGGTCCTTGTCGAGGACGTTCTTGACCGCGCCGGGGACCTTGAGGAGGTTCACGTCCACCCGGGAGACGACCTTGTCTTCCTTGAATCCGGCCAGCATCAGGGGGTCGGAGCTGTAGCCGTGGCCGAGGACCTGGCCGTTCAGTTTGACCTCGTAGTCGAAGCGTTCGATCTGAAGGTCCTCGGGGTTCACGTTCCTGATCTGAAGGCCGACGTCCACCCGGGCCCCGGTGAGGGAGATGCCGTCGAGATGAATCCCGGCCACCCGCACCGCGGGCGGTTTGATCGAGGCGCAGGCGGTCAAAAGGGCCGCGGATCCGACGAGAACGAAAAGATGAGATGAGCGCATGGGGTCCTCCAGGGGCAAACTTGGATCTTAACGGTCCCCCCTGTTCCGGCCCGTTTGGATCAAATCCGGTGCAGGGCCTCGCGTGGCTCCAGACGGCTCGCGGCGTAGGCCGGATAGATGGCGGCGAGGGTGGACAAGGCGACGATGGCGAAGGCGGCCCGGAGCACGCTCAGGGCCTCGAGCCGGGGGTAGAGGAAGTCGCCTCCCGCGAGCCAGGCGAGGGTGACGGTGTTCATCTTTATCCCGACACTCGCCCAGTAGAGCACCATGGCCCCGCCCGCGAGCACGCCCAGCACCGCGGCCGCGACACCGAGGGCCAGGCCCTCCAGCAGGAAGAGCCGGACCACGCCGGCCCGCCGCATCCCCATGGCCCGGATGGTCCCGATCTCCCGCGTCCGCTCGTGCACGCTCATGAGCATGGCGTTCACGATTCCGACCGCGGCGGCCGCGAAGAGGAAGACGGACAGGATGGTGAGGCTGGCCTCGTTCGCCTGGATGATCGAGAAGGAGAAGCGGCCCGCCTCTTCGGCGCTCTCGACCGACGTTCCCGGCGAGAGGCCGGAGACGATCGCGCCGAGCGAGGCCCGCGTGGTTTCGAGCGACCTCCTCGAGCCCGAGGCTCGAAGCTTGATGTTGGTGACGCCTTCCGGCGAGTCCTCGAGCCGGCGCGCCGCGGCCAGGGGGACGAAGAAAGTGTTGTCGTACCAGGGGGCGCCCTTGCGGAAGATGCCGCACACCACCGCGTCGAGGGAGTTCATGGCCCCTTCGGGGGTCTGGATGAGCAGGGAGACGGAATCGCCCACCGAGAGCCTGAGGATCTTCGCGACCGGCTCGCCCACGTAGACCTCTTCCGGCCGGGCGCCAAGCACGGCGCCCCGGACCGGGGGCAGGGCCTTGAAGAGTTCGGGCTCTCTTTCCGGCATGATGCCGAGGACCACCGCGGGGGTCGACCGATTCGAGGCGATCGCGGTCCCGCGGGCGTGCAGGTAGGGGGCCACCTGCAGGATGTCGAAATCGCCCGAGCGCTTCTCGATCTCCCGGATCACCGCCTCGCCGTTTTGAATCGGTTCCCGCGAATAGGCGTCGAAGGGAGAGTTCTGGCGGACGAAGCCCTCCTCGCGCTTCACCACCATCATCTCGCCGGTCTGAACCGCGACCAGGTTGTCGGTGAGCTGTCGCGCGATGCCGTCGGAGAGGCCGCTTCCGAGGATCAGGGCCGCGGTCCCGAGGGCCATGGTCCCGCCGGCCAGCGCGTTTCGCCGGCGCGCCCGCAGGAGGTTCCGAAACGCGATGCCCAGGAGTCTCATCCCATCAGTCCAGGGTCGTAGACTATTCGATAGTTCGTTCCGCCTCCCGCCTCCCTTCAAAGAGAAAGAGTCCCATGAAATTTCTGCTAGCTGCCTCCGCCCTGGCGTTCGCGAGCCTCGCTCCCGCCCAGACCGTCGACGACATCCTCGCCAAGAACTTCGAAGCCAAGGGGGGCCTCGCGAAGATCCGCGCCGTCCAGGCCATGCGGATCAGCGGCAAGATGACCATCGGCCCCGGCATGGAAGCGCCCGCGGTCATCGAAGTGAAGCGCGGGGACAAGGTGCGAATGGACATCACCTTCCAGGGCATGACCCTCACCCCCATGGTCCTCAATGGAAGCACGGGCTGGAAGCTCATGCCCATCCAGGGCAACCCCAATCCCGAAGCCCTCTCTCCGGAGGAGATGAAGGACGCGCTCGAGCAGGCGGACATGGACGGGTTCTTCGTCGACTACAAGACCAAGGGGCACACCGTCGAATACCTGGGCAAGGAGAAGGTCGAGGGCACCGACGCCTACAAGCTCAAAGTGACCCTGAAGAGCGGCGACGTGCGCACCGTGTACATAGACACCGACAGCAATCTCGAGATCAAGATCGAGTCGAAGAGCACGCGGCGCGGCTCGGAGGTCGAGGGCGACACCAACCTCGGCGACTACAAGGACGTGGACGGTCTCATCTTCGCCCACTCCATCGACAGCGGACAGAAGGGCGCGCCCGCCCGTCAGATGATCACCATCACCAGGATCGAGGTCAATCCGAAGCTCGACGACGCGCGTTT
>DAORUA010000024.1:16585-19676 GCA_035432945.1 Vicinamibacteria bacterium
TACGTGGGTGGCGCCGCCGGGGGCGTGTGGAAATCGGACGACGGCGGGGTCAGGTTCAAGCCCGTCTTCGACAAGTTCAACCCGTCGATCGGCGACATCCGGATCGACCCGAAGAACCCGAAGACGGTCTGGGTGGGCACGGGCGAATCGTGGGTGCGCAACAGCGTCTCCGTGGGCGACGGCATCTACCGCTCCAATGACGGCGGGGACAGCTGGCAGAAGCTTGGCCTCGAGAAGACCGAGCGCATCGCGCGGGTGGCCGTCGATCCCGCCGATTCCTCGAAGGTCTTCGCCTGCGCGCTCGGGCCGCTCTTCAATGACAGCGACGAGCGCGGGGTGTACGTCACCAGGGACGCGGGGAAGACCTGGGAGAAGACCCTGAAAGGCGGCCCCGACACCGGCTGCGCGGACCTTTCCATCGATCCGAAAGACGGGAAGACGGTGTACGCGGCGCTCTGGCAGCATCGCCGGTCGCCGGACTTCTTCAACTCGGGCGGACCGGGAAGCGGCCTCTTCAAGTCGACGGACGGCGGCGCCACCTGGCGCAAGCTGACGAAGGGATTGCCCGAGGGCGACCTGGGCCGGATCGCGGTCGAAGTGTCTCCCGCGAAATCGACGGTGGTGTACGCCTCGGTCGAGGCGAAGAAGACCGGTCTCTACCGCTCCGAGGACGGGGGCGAAACCTGGGCCCTCATGAGCACCGCCTCGGTGGTCGCGGGCCGGCCGTTCTACTACTCGCGTCTGGTCGGGGATCCCGTCAATCCGGACCGGATCTACAAGATGAGCACGGTGGCGGGAACGTCCGACGATGGCGGAAAGACCTGGAGCTCCCTTTCCGGGAACTTCCACGTCGACGTGCACGCCCTCTGGGTCAATCCGAAGAACACCGACGAGCTCCTCATGGGCTCGGACGGGGGTGCTTATCACTCGTGGGATCGTGGCAACCGGTGGCTCTTCATCGAGAACTTGCCCCTGTCGCAGTTCTACCACGTGGCCACCGACATGGAGTTCCCGTTCAACGTCTACGGCGGCCTCCAGGACAACAACACGTGGTGGGGACCGTCGCGGGCGAGCGGCCCCATCGGGAACCGCGACTGGCGCTCGATCAGCGGCGGCGACGGGTTCTGGGCCTTCCCGGACCCCCTCGATGAAGACCTCGTCTACAGCGAGTACCAGGGCGGCAACGTCTTCCGCACCAGCCGGAAGACCGGGGAGACGAAGGACATCAAGCCCTCGCCGGTTCAGGGCGACCCCAAGTACCGCTTCAACTGGAACACGCCCATCCATCTCTCGCCCACCCGGAAGGGCGTCATCTACATCGGCGCCCAGTTCCTCTTCCGCTCCTCCGATCGCGGGGAGAGCTGGGAGAAGATCTCGCCGGATCTCACCACCAACGATCCGAAGCGGCAGCGTCAGAACGACTCCGGCGGTCTGACCCGCGACAACTCGACCGCGGAGAACAACACCACGATCTTCGCGATCAGCGAGTCGCCGAAGAACCCTTCGGTGATCTGGGTGGGGACCGACGATGGGAATCTCCAGGTCACGCGCGATGGCGGCAAGACCTGGACGAACGTGGCCGCCTTTACGGGCGTGCCCAACGGCACGTGGGTGTCGCGCGTGGAAGCCTCGCCGCACGACGAGGCCACGGCCTTCGCCACCTTCGACGGACACATGAGCGGGGACATGAACACCTACGTGGTGAAGACCGCCGACTTCGGCAAGACCTGGACCTCGCTTTCGACCGCGGATACCAGGGGCTACGCGCATGTGGTGAAGCAGGACGCGGTGAATCCGAACCTGCTGTTCCTCGGCACCGAGACCGGTCTCTTCCTCTCCATCGACGGCGGCAGGCAGTGGGCCCAGTTCACGAGCGGCCTTCCCATGACGCCCGTCCGTGATTTCGTCGTCCATCCGCGCGACCACGACCTGGTGCTCGCCACCCACGGGCGGGGAATCTACGTGATCGACGACATCACGCCCCTGCGCGCGCTGACTCCGGAGATCCTGAACGCGGACTTCGCCTTCCTGCCCACCCGTCCCGGCCAGCTTCTGATCGAAGGCGGCGGCTTCGGCGGCGTTCCCTGGCAGGGCGATCATGAATTCGCGGGGACAAGCCCCGACGGGGGGGCCGCCATCGTCTACTACTCGAAGCGGCGGCACGTGGTCGGCGACTTCAGGCTCGAGGTCAAGGATGGGGCCGGGAAGCTCCTCGCCACGGTTCCCGCCACCAAGCGACGGGGGATGAACCGCGTCTTCTGGTCCACCCGCGAGCAGGCGCCCCGCTTCGCGGCGGGCGCCGGGATCATTCCGAGCCTTGGCGCCTTCTTCGGCGCGCGCGCCGTCGCGGGCAGCTACGAGGTGACGGCGATCAAGAACAAGGACACCCACAAGACCCAGGTGACCCTGGTTGGCGATCCGCGGGTGACCTACAGCGCTTCCGACCAGGCCCTGCAGCTCGAAACCACGGCGAGGCTCTTCGCCCTGGTCGAGCGACTGACCTGGCTCGTGGAATCCATGGCCGACCTGCGCGATCAGGCGAACGGTCGGCTTGCGAAGCTCGGCCCGAAGGACGCGGCATTCTCCAAGCGGGTCGCCGCCTTCTCGGCGGGTCTCGAGGCCCACCGGGTGAGCCTCGTCGCCCAGCAGGAGGGCGAGGGAATCTCGGGAGAGGAGAAGCTTCGCGAGGAGCTCGGCATGCTCTACGGCAATGTGAACAGTTACAACGGCCGGCCCACCCAGTCGCAGCTGAACCGCATGACCGCCTTGTCCCGGGACCTCGACGCGGCCTGGGCCAAGTTCAACGGAACTTCGAAGGAGATGGGTCTCCTCAACGCCGAATTCGCGAAGAGGAAACTCGACCCGATCAAGCCCTTGACCGAAGAGGCCTGGCGGAAGAAGTAGAGGACCCCGGGGACGGGTCCCGGGGGAAAGACCGGCCCGCTCATGCTCAAATCCCGGGCATGAGAAGCCAGCTCGTCAAAGAAGGACCGGAACGATCGCCGAACCGGTCGATGCTGCGCGCGATCGGCTACACCGACGACGACTTCAAGAAGCCCTTCGTCGGGATCGCCAACGCCCACAGCACCAC
>DAORUA010000025.1:0-19565 GCA_035432945.1 Vicinamibacteria bacterium
GCGGAGCGCGATGCCAGTGCGCTCGCGGAGAGCCGGAAGAAGATCGATGAACTTCAGCACACCATCGACCAATGGGAGGCCCGCTTCGACGAAGCCGAGGCGGAAGCCGCGAAGGACGCGGAGATCCTGAGCCGCGCGCGCGCCGACCTGCACAAGCACCGGAGCGAATCCGAGCGGGCCCTGGCCGCGGCGCATGCGGAGATGGAGACCCTCGCCCAGAAGCTCCTGCGGGCGGAGAGGGAGCGCGACCTGGCCGTGGCCGACGCCGCGCGCCGGGACGATTCGGAGCGCGGGATCCTCGGCGAGCTCAAGGAGCGCGTGGCGCGGTTCGAAAAGACCGCCGCCGCCTCCGCCGATCGGGAGGCCAGGCAGGCCGCCGCCGAGGAGGCGTCGCGCGCCGAGCTCCAGACGCGGATATCCCGGCTCGAAGCGGATGGGGCGGCCGCGGAGAAGGCGCGCGCCGAGGCGCAGAGGCGGAAGACCGAGGCCGAAACCGAACTCGCCTCGATGCGGGCGGAGAAGGAGGCCCTCGGCAGGAAGCTCGCGGATCTCGACTCCGAGCTGAGCGAAGCCCGGAAGGAAGCCGCCCAGCGCGTGGCGGAGCAGGGGGCCGCCCTGGACGAACAGAGCCAGCGCGCGGCGAAGCTCGAGAAGGACGTCGCCACCCTGACCGCGCGCGAAGCGGCTCGCCTCCGCGAGTGGGCGGGGTCGAAAGGAAGCCTGTCCGAGCGGATCGCCGGGCTGGAGAAGGAGCGGGACGCGCTCGCGGGCACACTCGCGACCATCGAGAAGGACCGCGACCGGGCGGCCGCCGAAGCGGCGCGGCGCGAGGAGAGCCAGCGCCTGGAGGCGGCGGAGCAACGCCTTCGGGCGGAAGGGCTCGAGAAGGAGGCCGCGGCGCTCCGGGATCGCGAGGCGAAACTGACCGCGGAGCTGGAGAAGTCGCGGGCCGCGCTCCTGGAACAGGCGAGTCGTCTCGATGCGGAGACGGCCCTCGCCGCGAAGACCGCCGCCGATGTCCGGGCCCGCCGCGCCGCCGATGAGGCCGCGCTGGCCGAGGCCCGGTCCCTGGGCAAGGCGCTGTCCGACAAGCTGGCCGAGGCGCAGAGAAGCGAGGAGGGCCTGCGCCGTTCGCTCGATGAGCAGAAGCAGCGCGGCGATCGGCTCGAGAAGGATGCGGCGGTTCTGAAGGAGGACCTGGCCAGACGAGCGCGCGAACTGGAGGCGGCGCGAGCATCGCTCCAGTCGGAGAGGGACGCCGCGGCCTCGGCGGTCGCCGCCGCTGCGCCGGATCGAGCGTGGGAAGCGGAGCGAGCGTCGATGTCCGAACGGATCGCCCGCCTGGAGGCGGCCGCCGCCGAAGCCGAGCGCGCCCATGCGGACCAGGTCAAGGGCATGGCGGCGGAATCCGAGGGGGCGGTGGCGGCGAGCCGGGCGGAAGTGGAGTCGGTGGCCCGGAAACTCGCCGAGATCGAAAGGGATCGCGACCTCGTCCGGACCGAAGCCCAAAGGCGCGACGAGGCCCAGCGCGCCGCCCTCGAAGAACAAAAGCTTCGCGCGGACCGGCTCGAGAAGGATGTGGCGGCCCGAAAGGCGGAGGGGGACCTCGCCGGGGAGTCGATTCGGGCCGAACGCGATGCGCTCGGCGCGAGGCTCCAGGCCATGGAGAAGGACCACGCCCTGGCCCTGGCCGAGGCGGCCCGACGCGAAGACGCGCAGCGCCTGGCCCTCGACGCGGAGAAGCGGCGCGCGGCCCAACTCGCCGGGGAGGCGGCCGCTCTCGTGGAGCGTGAAGCGAGCCAGAAGCGCGAATGGGAGGACACCCGCGCGGAGTGGTCCGAGCGGATCCGCAAACTGGAGGCGGCCGCGGCCACGGCCGGAAACGCGAACGTGGCCCTGATGGCGCGGAAGAACGAGGCGGAGCAGGCGCGCGCGTCGCTCCAGGCCGAGCTCGAAGAGCAGATGAGGCTCGCGCAACAACTCAAGATGGAAGCGGCGGCCGCGGCCGCGCGGGAAGTGAAGAAGTTCGAAGGCCTGCGCGCCGACATGGAGGCGCGAATCGCAAAGCTGGAAGCGGGCGAGGTCATCGCGGACAAGGCGCGCACCGAACTGCTGAATCGGAAGCGGGACTCCGATCGCGCCCTGGCCGAGGCCCAGGCCGAGCGAGCCGCGCTGCTCAAGAAGCTCGCGACCATCGAGCACGAGCGAGACCAGGCCCTGGCCCGCGCGGGCGTGCACACCGCGGGCCATGACAAGCGGCAGGCGGGAGGCGACCCCAAGGGCGACAAGAGTCCGGCGGGCGAGCGCAACACCGGCGGCCTGAGCGCGCTCGTCGGTCTCTGGAACACGGCGGTGATCAAACGGCCGGGGTGGAGCAAGGAGCACGAGGAGAAGCCCCCTGCGCCCGCGATAGACGAGGTCCTGGGCGTCGAGGCGATCCTGGGCGACACGCCGAGCGTTCCCGCCCCGACTCCCGGGACGGCGGCGCCTCCCAAGGCCGCCGACGCTGCGGTTCCGCCCGCCGCGGCCCGCAAGGACGCGGACCGCGCCGCGCCCGCGAACTCGGCGACCGGGGCCCGGGACCGCATCACCGGGGGACTGAGCGCCCTGGTGAGCCTGTGGAACACGGCGGCGACCATGCGGCCGTTCAAGCGCAAGGAAGCCGAGGTGCAGCCGGTCGACGAGCCCGCGATGGGCATGGAAGTGATCCCGGACGAGAAGCCGCCGTCGAGCCAGCCCGCGACGGCTCAAGGAGCGGCGGCGCCCGCCCGGCCGACCCCGGCGGCGCCCGCGGCCCGCGCCCGCCCGAATCCGCCGCCTCGCCGGCCCGAGCCGAAACCCGCGCCCGCTCCGGACGAAACGGAGAAGCTCGGCGGCTGGTTGCGCGGCCTCGCCGGCCGGGTGCGCGGGAAGCCCAAGTGACCTCGGGCCTCCCCCTCCTCAAGAGCGCGGTGAGGATCACCCTCGGTGTGGTGGTCGGTGCGACACTCTTCCTGGTGTTCTCCGAGAAGCGACTCATCTACTATCCGGCGGCCGGGCTGGAGGTCACCCCGGGAGGGCTGGGCCTGCCCTTCGAGGAGGTCGCGATCGACGTCGAGCCCGGGGTGAGGATCCACGGATGGTTCATCAAGGCGGACCGGGACCCAAGTGTCGCGACCGTGCTCTTCTCCCATGGGAACGCGGGCAACATCGCGGACCGTCTCGACCGCGTGCTGCGCTGGCGGGACCTTGGCGCCGACTTCCTTCTCTACGACTACCGTGGTTACGGCAAGAGCACCGGGAGCCCCGATGAAGAGGGCACCTATCGCGACGGCCGCGCCGCCTACGACTATCTGGTGAAGACCCGGCGCGTCGACCCCGCTCATCTCGTGTTGATGGGGGAGTCCCTCGGCTGCGCCATCTCGATACAACTGGCGATAGAGCGAAAGGCCGCGGGCCTCGCCCTCGAGGCGCCCTTCGCATCGATCGCGCACATGGCGAACGCCATCTATCCGTTCCTGCCCCTCGGCTCCTTCATCCGGACCCGCTACGAGAACCTGAAGAAGATTCCGCAACTGAAGATGCCGCTCCTCGTGGTCCAGGGCACGCGGGACGAGGTCATACCGGTGGCGCAGGGAAAGATGGTCTTCGAGGCGGCGCCTCAGCCGAAGGAATACCTTGCGATCGAAGGCGCCGGCCACAACGACGTGTACGTGATCGGCGGCGCTCGCTATCGGAGCACCCTGGCCGACTTCATCGCCCGCGCCACCCTGCCCGCCGGAACCCCCGCTCTGGTAGAAACCTCCAAGCCATGAACCACTATCTCCTGATCTACGACCTCGCCGATGACTACCTGACGCGCCGCGGCGAATTCCGCGGGGTCCACCTGGATCTCGCCTGGGACGCGCACAAGCGAGGAGAACTGGTCCTCGGCGGAGCGCTCGGCGAGCCTGTCGACAGCGCCATCCTGATGTTCAAGGGCGAGACCCCGAAGGTCGCGGAAGATTTCGCGAAGGTCGACCCCTACGTGATCAACGGTCTCATCAGGAAGTGGACGGTGCGGCCCTGGATGACGGTCGTGGGCGACCAGGCCTCGAATCCAGTCAGGCCATAGGCGGGACCGCCACACCTGTCCACCGGATGCGGCGTCCGGTAGCACGGGGCGGTGTGATGAGCCTCACTCGATATCCGCCATCTCTCACCCTCTCAGCACCTTGCCCAGACCGGCATGGAACCTGCACTGGTAGAGGGCTCGAGTGAAACGAATCATGAAACTCCACGTTCATACCGGACCCCTGCCCATCGTGCCCCCCTACTTCGACTGGGAGGACGAGGACCGCGATCTCGTCGAGAGCGAGGAAGAGATCGACCTGACCGACCTGTTCGATCTGCCCAAGCCGCCGAAGGATGTGGAGAGCGTGAACTAGCAGGCGCCGAGGCACTCGTCGCCTGCGTATCCCGGCGAAAGCCGGGATCCACCAGCCACTACGAAGCTCGCTCGAGCGACTGGATCTGGTTGGGAAGTGGATCCCGGCTTTCGCCGGGATGACGGCTAGTCCAGCCGCTTCCTGAACCTCGCGGACGCGAAGGTGAGCCACGCGAGACCGGTGAGCGCGAGGGTCAGCGCTTCCGGCCACAGCACGTCGAGGCCGGAGCCCTTGAGGAACACGCCGCGCAGGATGATCGCGTAGTAGCGAACGGGAATGCCGAGGCTCAGGATCTGGAAGAAGCGGGGCATGTTCTCGATGGGGAAGATCAGCCCCGAGATGTAGATCATCGGCACCATCATGACGAAGGTGGAGAACATCATGGCCTGCTGCTGGGTGCTGACCATGGTGGAGGCCAGGAGACCGAGGCCGAGCGTGTTCAGCAGGAAGAGAAGGGTGAGAGTCATCAGGAGGAAGAGCGACCCGCGGAGCGGCACCCCGAAGACCGCCTGGGCGAGCATCACGATGACCAGGGTGTCCAGCATCCCGATGATCACGAAGGGCGTCAGTTTGCCGAGGATCAGCTGCCACGGGCGCAAGGGGGTGACGCTGATCTGTTCGAGGGTGCCGATCTCCTTCTCGCGGACCACCGCCATCGAGGGCAGCATCATGGTGACGAGCATCAGGACCATGGCGAGCACCGCGGGGACGTAGAACCAGCGGGTCTTGAGGTCGGGGTTGTAGAAGACGCGGGGAATGACCTCGATTCGCCCCACCGCGGCCGGACGGGCCACGGGCGCGCCCAGGCGCCGAGCGGCTTCCGCGCTGCGACGGTTCGAGGCGTCGAGGCGGGTCTGCTGCAGCGTCCCGCCCATCTCCGCGATGATCCGCGACGCGTAGCCGAGGCCGACCACCGCGGAGTTGGCGTCGGTGCCGTCGGCGAGGACCTGCAGCCGGGGCGATCGACTGGCCGCGAGATCGTTGCCGTAGCCTTCGGGGATGACGAGGACGACCTGCGCGAGGCCTTCCACGAGCCACGGCTCGGCCTCCTCCGCGGTCGGCACCGAACCCTTGATCTCGAAGTAGCCCGAAGCATCGAAACGCTCGATCAGGGCGCGACTGGCGACGGTGCGATCGGCATCGACGAGGAGCAGGGGCACGTGGGTGACATCGAGGTTCGCCGCGTAGCCGAGGGCGAGGAGCTGGGCCAGCGGCCCCACGATCAGGGCGGGAATGATCTTGCGATCCTGCCGCAGCTGCAGGAACTCCTTGATGATCATCTGCAGCAAAGCGCCCACGGCCTAGCTCTCCCGCCGGCGGAGGCGCGCGTAGGCCATGCTGAGGACCACGGACGCGTAGAGAACGAGGAACGCCACGTCCTTCCAGTAGGGGGCGAGACCCGCGCCCTTCAGGATGATGCCGCGCACGATGACCAGGAAGTACCTCGCGGGGACGGCGTAGGTGAGAGCCTGGATGGGAGCGGGCATCGACCGGATGGGAAAGATGAAGCCGGAGAGGAAGATGGCGGGGAGCATCGAGGTCACCAGGCCGATCTGGAAGGCCAGGGCCTGGGTCTCGGCGATGCTCGACACCATCAGCCCCCAGGCGAGCGCGCCGATCAGGTAGATCAGGGTGGCCAGGAAGAGATCGAGGTACGGCCCGCGCACCACCACGCCGAACAGGACGCGCGCGGCGATCAGGATGATCACGGTGGCCATCAGGGAGATGGCGAGGTAGGGCAGGGTCTTGCCGACCAGCAGTTCGCCCGGGGTCAGCGAAGTCACGCGCAGCTGCTCCATGGTCCCCCGCTCCTTCTCACGGACCACGGAGAGCGCGGTCGAGAGAACGGCGGTGACCATCAGGATGAAACCGATGAGGCCCGGGACCAGGAACTGCGTGGTCTTGAGCTCGGGGTTGTAGAAGACGCGGGGCTCGTAGCCCACGGGGATCACCTCGATTCCCGAGTGTTCCGAGTACCGGCGAAGGTTCGCGTCGGCCACCAGGGCGGTGGCGTAGCTCAGCACGGTGGTGGCGGTGTTGGCGTCGGCGCCGTCGAGCAGGAGCTGGACGGTGGCGGTGCGGCCGTCCGCGAGAGAGCGCGCGAAGCCTTCCGGTATGGCGAGGACGGCCTTCGCCACCCGGGTCTCGGTGATGAGGTCCAGGTCCGCGCCCGCGGCCACATCCGCGACCTGGTCGAAGTACGTGGAGTTCACGAACGCGGCCACCAGACTCCGGGATTCCTCCGACTTGTCGAGATCGCGCACGGCGAGCCGCACGTGCCGGACGTCGAAGTTGATGGCGTAGCCGTACATCAGCAGCATGATGGTGGGCAGCCCCAGCAGCATGCCGAGGCTCAGGGGATCGCGCGCGGTCTGGCGCGATTCCTTCTTCGCCATGGCCCAGATCTTCCGGAGGTTCATGCGACGCCCCGCGCGGCACGCGCCGCCTCTTCCGCCTCGATGCAGTGGATGAAGACATCCTCGAGCGAAGGCACGATCCTCTCGATGGAGGAGACCGGGAAGTTCGCCGAGGCCAGCGCGTCCCCGACCAGGGCGCGGCCAAGGCCTTCATCGCCCACCACCACGTGAAGGCGCGTGCCGAACACCGAAGCCTCGAGGATGCCGGGGATGCCCTCGAGGGCGACCTGCGCGTCGAGCGGCCGGGCGCACGCCACTTCGAGCATGACCCGGCCCGCGAAGACTTCCTTGAGCTGCGCCACCGAGCCGTGGGCCACCAGCCGCCCCGCGTGCATCAGGGCGATCCGGTCGCACCGCTCGGCCTCGTCGAGGTAGTGGGTGGTGACGATGAGGGTGATGCCCTCGCCCGCCATCCGGTCGATCAGCGACCAGAAGCGCCGCCGCGAAACGGGATCGACCCCGCCGGTGGGCTCGTCGAGGAACACCACCTGCGGCCCATGGAGAACCGCGCAGGCGAGGGCGAGGCGCTGCTTCCATCCCCCCGGCAGCGATTGGGTGATGAGGTCTTCCTTGCCTTCCAGGCCCGCGGTCGCGACCGCCCACTTCTCTCTCTCTCGCATCGCGGCGCCGGTGAGGCCATAGACCCCCCCGAAGAAGCGCAGGTTCTGGATGACGGTGAGGTCGTCGTAGAGGCTGAAGCGCTGGGTCATGTAGCCGATGCGGCGCTTGAGCGCCTCCGGGTCCTTCGTCACGTCGATGCCGAGCACCCGCGCGCTTCCCGAGGTGGGAGCGAGGAGGCCGCACAGCACGCGGATGGCCGTGGTCTTGCCCGCCCCGTTCGAGCCGAGGAGGCCGAAGACCTCGCCCTGCCGCACGGAGAGCGACAGATCGTCGATGGACGTGAAGGCGCCGAAGCGCTTGACCAGGTGATCGACCTCGATCACCGCGGGCCTTCCCGCCGCTTCGGCGCTCGAAAGGACGGAGGCCACGACTAGCGGCCCACCGCCCGCGTGAGATTGGCCGCCGCGACCTGGATCCGGGCCTCGGTCAGCGAGACGTCGAGCTCGGCGCGGAGCAGGCGCGTCTCGGCGTCGAGAAGGTCGGAAGACGAGAGCACGCCCTCTTTGTAGCGGTCGCGGGCGACCCGCAGGCCGTCCCGGCCCGCCTCGATCCCGCGCCGGGCCACCGCTCTTCCCGCGAGAGCGGTGTCGAGTTCGAGGCGCCTCGTGGTGACGTCGAGGCGGATGCGCGATTCGAGATCGGAAAGCTGAGCGCGCAGCGCGTCGGCCTGGGCCTGGGCCTGGGCCGCGGAGGCGCCCGAGCGCCCTCCGTCGAGGATCTTCCAGCTCACCCCGACCCCCACGCTCCACGCGGACCGGAACTTCGCCTCCCAGGGAACGTAGCGGAGGTTGGGGTTCGTGTAGTCCCAACCCGCCTCGAGCCCGGCCTGGGGGCGGGAGCCGGAGCGCGCCACCTTCTGGGTGGCTTCCAGGGACCGGATCCGCGCGCGCAGGGCCTCGAGTTCGGGCCGGCCCGCGGCGGCGCGCTTCACCAGATCCTCCACTCCTTCACGGCTCGAGCCGCTGGCCTCGGGCGCGGGGTCGAGTTCGACCGCGGTGCCCGGGGGCAGACCCACGAGACGCAGCAGGTTCGCCATGGCCACCGCCGCCCCGTTCTCCGATTGAAGCCGGGCCAGTTCCGCCTGCTCGCGCTCGACCATGACCGCGAGGGTTTCGTTGCTCGCGGCGAGGCCGAGTTCCTGGCGATGGCGCGCGTCCTTGAGGTGAGACTCGTAGGACGCGAGCGCCTCGGTGAGAACGCGGACGTTCTCGCGCGCGAAGAGCACGTTCACGTACGCGATATGCGTCTCGGCGACGAGATCGTTGCCCGCGGCCGCGCGGTCGGAGAGGGCCGCGCGCTCCATCTCCGTGGCCGCGGTGATCTCCGAGCCGACCCGGCCCCCGGTGTAGAGGGGGAACCTCGCTCCGGCATGGGTGCGCCAGTTGTCGGGAAGGTTGGGGAAGAGGGTCCGGGGCGGCGAGCCCGGGATCGCGAGCACGAGTTCGGGCACGTTCGAATTCCGCGTGTACCCGGCGGAAACATCCAGGTCGGGCCTGCGGCCGGCGCCCGCGCCCCGGACTCCTTCCGAGGCCGCGCGAGCGAGGGCGGTGAACGAGGCGAGTCTCGCCGAAGTGTCGCGGGCGCGCGCGATGGCATCGTCGAGGGTCAGGCGAACCGGAACGGCTTCCGCCTGCGCGCTTTCGCCGGCCGAGGACGGCGAGGCAAGGGGAACGACGAGAAGGAGAAGGGCCAGGCGCTTCAAAGCGAGCCTCCTTTCTGAGCCGCCTCGGCCTCGCGGGCCTGGATGCGGGCGATGAAAACGTCTTCCAGAGAGTGCTGGATGGGCCGCGCGGAGAGGACCTCGAGGCCCTGGGCGCGAAGGTCCGCGGCCATTCGATCGGTCCAGGCCGCGGCCGCGGAGGGATCGAGGGAAGGCAGGGTCACGTGCACACGCTCCCCGAAGGCCTCGACATCCTTGACCCCGGCCTCAGCCGCGAGGATCTCGATGGCGCGCCGCTTCGGGTGCGCGAGGATCTCCACCATGGAACCGTCGGCCTGGGCCCGCACCGCGTCCGGGGTGCTGACGTTCAGGATGCGCGAGCGGTCCATGAGGGCCACGCGCTGACAGCGCTCGGCCTCGTCGAGGTATGGGGTGGTCACGAGCAGGGTCAGGCCCTCGCGCTGCAGCCGGGCCAGGATCTTCCAGAAGTCGCGGCGCGACACGGGATCGACGCCGGTGGTGGGCTCGTCGAGGACGAGGAGCTGCGGGGTGTGGATGAGGGTGCAGGCGAGGGCCAGCTTCTGCTTCATGCCGCCGGACAGGCGATCGGCGAGGCGGCTCCGGAAGGGAGTCATGCGGAGCATGTCGAGAAGCTCCTCGCCCCGCGCCTTCGCGTGGCGCACCCCGTGGATGTCCGCGAAGAACGCCACGTTCTCGTCCACGGTCAGGTCGCCATAGAGCGAGAAGCGCTGGGAGAGATAGCCGATGCGCTTCGACAGTTCGTCCTTGTCCTTCCAGGGGTCGAGGCCGCAGGTGCGGACGCGGCCGCCGTGGGCCGCGAGCAGGCCGAGGATGACCCGCAGGGTCGTGGTCTTCCCGGCGCCGTCCGGACCGATGAGGCCGAACATCTCTCCGCGCTTCACCGTGAACGACACATCGTTCGCGGCCACGAGGCCGCCGTACCTGCGGACGAGGCCGCTGACCTCGACGATCTCCTCGCTCACTTGCCGGACTCCACGGGCACGAACGTCGCCTCCGCGGGCATGCCCGGCTTGAAGAACCCGTCCGCGTTGTCGAGGCCCACCTTCACCCGGTAGACGAGCTTGATCCGCTCGTCCCGGGTCTGGACGTTCTTCGGCGTGAACTCCGCCTTCGATGCGATGTAGGTGAGCCGGCCCTTGCGGGTCTGGCCGCCGTCGGTCCTGACCTCCGCCTCCTGGCCGATGCGGATGCGGGCGAGGTCGACGTCGGTCACGTAGACGGTGAGCCAGGCTTCCGAGAGCTGGGTGATCACGCAGATGGGCGAGCCCGCCTGCAGCTGCTCTCCCGGCTCGGCCACTCGAGAGGTCAGCACGCCATCGACGGGGCTGGTCACGGTGGCGTCGTTCATCTGTTGAGTGAGGGCCGCGATGCGGGCGTCGATGGAGGCGACCCGCGCGCGGGCGGCGTCGATCTCCTCGGGCCGCGACCCGGAGTGGAGGCGCGCGAGGGTCTGCTTCTGGGCGGCGGCCTTCGCCTCGAGGATGCTGATGCGGGTCCTCGCGTCGTCCCGCGCCTTGGTGGTGCCGGAACTGCGATCGAGCAGGCCCTGCATGCGGTCGAGGTCGAGCTTCGCTCCCGCGATGTCGGCCTCGGTGGCGCGGATCTGCGCTTCCATCTCCGCGATGTCTTCCTTGCGGGCGCCCGCGAGGCGCAGGCGCAGATCGGCGTCGGCCTGGGCGCGGTCGGCGGTCGCCTGGCGGATCAGGATCTCGACATCGGTGGTCTCGAGCCGCGCGAGCAGCGCTCCCGTCTTCACCATGTCGCCTTCCTCGAGCGGCGCTTCCTTCAATTTTCCTCCGACCTTCGCGGAGATGTGCACGTCGGTGGCCTCGACGTGGCCGGCCGCGACGATGTTCGTGCTCTTCGCCGGGCTGGCGCAGCCGGCGGCGCCGGCGAGGGCGAGGGTCAGAAGGGCGAGGGTGCGTTTCATGGGAGCGTTCCTTTTGAACTAGGACCTGGATGAGGAAAGGGCGGGGCCTTTGGGCGCGAGCGAGCGATCGAGGGCTACGAGCAGGTGCTGCAGCATCGCGTCGTGGCTGGGCGCGTTCAGGCCGGGCATCTCGCGGGGAAGGACCCGCTCGCGAAAAGAGTCCCCGACGTGATGGACCATCAGGGGCGCCAGCACGCTCATGTGAAGCAGGAGCGGATCGACTTCGCGGAACTCCCCGGTTCGCACGCCGTCGCGGATCGTCTCGGAAACGAAGGACAGGATCACGAAGAGAGTGCGCGAAGCCTCGGCGTCGATGCTCTTCCCGCCCGCGAGGATCTCGCGGAGCATGATGTGGGGGAGAGCCCGCTTCGTCTCGAAGTGGGCGGCGACCCGGGTGTACAACGCCCGGAGCTTCTCCCGGGGTGGAGCCTCGCTCTCCTTGAGTCGGGCGATCTCCTTCAAGACGTCGCCAAACAGACCGAGGAGGACGGTCCGGTAAAGGTCCTGCTTCGAGCCGAAATGGTAGTAGATCATCGCCTTGTTGGCCTTCGCCCGGCGCGCGATCTCGTCCACGCGAGCACCGCTAAAGCCAACTTCCATAAAGACTTCGGTTGCCGCGTCGAGAATGGAGGCGCGGCTCGTCCCAGCTTCGTGTGCCTCGGCGATGTGTTGACTAACCATTTGGTTTAACCGAAAGGTTAATTCGATCTCTCGCGAATTGTCAAGCCTCCTGATGCTGCTAGTCCGCTTTCTTTGCCGGGGTGCGGTCCCAGCGGCGGGCGCGCAGAGCCTTCATCAATTCCGGGTCCAGGGCGCCCGCGCGTTCCGCGGCCACGTTCCCGCGGACGCTCACGAGGCGGCGCATCCCCGGGATCACGGTGGTGACGTCCGGATTCGAGATGACGAAGCGGAGAGCCATCTCGGGAAGGCTCATGCCCGCGGGGAGGACCTTCTCGAGCCGCTCGATCCGATCCATGGTCGCCGCGGTGTTCTCGGCATTGAAGTACGAGCGCCGGAAGTCGCCTTCGGGAAACACCCGGTCGCGGGTGAGCTGACCGGCGAGCGACCCTTCGTCGAAAGGCACGCGGGCGATGACCGCCACGCCTCGCTCGCGGCACAGGGGAAAGAGCTCGTCTTCGGGCGACTGATCGAAGATGTTGTAGACGACCTGCACCGCGTCGATGAGGCCGGTGCGGATCGCCGCGAGGCCGTTCCACGGCTCCCACCGATTCAGGCTGATGCCGATGGCGCCGATCAGGCCGGACCGCTTCAGGTCGGCGACCGCGCGCTGCCACTCCGGGTCCTCCGCCCACGCGTCCTGCCAGACGTGGAACTGCATCAGGTCGAGCCGGGGCAGTCCGAGGTTCGCCAGGGTCCGTTCCGTGTATTCGCGGATGTGGCCCGCGGGGAAGCACTCCGCGAGCGGTGCGCTCGCCGGGGCGGGCCAGGTGCGGTTCTTGGGCGGGATCTTGCTCGCGGTGAAGAGCCGCGCCCGATGCCGGCGCGTGAGTTTCCCGAGGATGCGCTCGCTCTTCCCGTCTCCGTAGGCGAAAGCGGTGTCGAAGAACGTGACCCCGGAACCCACCGCCTCGTCGAGGGCGCGCTCGACCTCCGCGTCGTCCGTGTCCTTCCAGCCCGCGAGTCCCCACATCCCGTAGCCGAGCACGCTCACCGGGAGGCCAAGCCGCGCGGCGGTTCTGAGTTCCATGGAGGTCTCCCTGATGCTGGTGAAGGCCGGACGATAAGTCACCCGAGGCCCTGACGGCTCGGCGAAACCATGGGAAACTTCGCCTCGAGACAGCATGAGTCACCCATCGATCGTCCTGATGACCGGCCTCGACGCCGGGGCCACCCTGGTCCTCGACGAAGTCCTGAACAATTTCGCGATCGGCTCGGACGAGAGCTGCAACCTGGTGTGCGCGGGCGTCTCGGTATCGCCCATGCACGCTTCCGTGTTCCTGGACGACGAAGGCGTCGTCACCATCTCCGACACCAACAGCCGCATGGGCGTGTTCGTCAACGGCGCGCGGATCATGGAGCAGGCGCTCGCGGACGGAGACCAGATCTCCCTCGGCCCTCCCGACGAACCGGGGAGCGACAGCCTTCGATTCGCGGCCTTCGGCGCGGATGCGCCCCTGGTCGACCTGTCGGGCGCGGGGGACGCCGGCCTCACCGGGCTCGAGGCCCTCGACCCCGCTCCGCTCGAGGAGCCGCTCTTCACCTCGGAACTGGGACGCCCCGATTTCGCGCCGCAAGCGAGCGCTTTCGCGGCCCCCGAGACTCCCGCCCTGAGCCTGGAGGAGTTCCCGCCCCTCCCCTCCACGGATGCGCTCGCGCCGATGGCGCCTCTCGCTCCCCTCGAGCCTCTGCCCGATGAGTTCCCGCCGATGGACCTGCTCGCGAGCACCGAGCCCGAGCCCGTTCCCCTTCCCGAGTTCATCCCCGCGCCTGCGCCCGCCCCCGCTCCCATCCCAGCGGCGACACCGAAGCCTCCCGCGCCGAAGCCCGCCGCTCCGAAGCCCGCCGCGGTTGCGGCGGCGCGGACCACGGGCCCGATCGGCGGTGCTTCGAAGAAGCAGGCGTCCGGCGACGGCGACCCTCTCTCCGGTCTCGCCGAATCTCTCGGCGGCAGTTCGGGCGGAGAGAGGCTCCCTCCTCCTCCCCCGGTGGCTCAGGCTCCCGCGGCCAGTCCGTCAAAAAAGCCCGGGGCCACCCCCGCGATCATGGCCGCGCGGGTCGGGATCATCGCGGTCGTGCTCGTGGCCGTCGCCTGGTTCGGCCTGCACCGCTACTCCGATTCGATCGTCCTGCCCGTGATCGACAAGTACCTTCCCGATCCCGCCGAGCCGGGGCAGACCGTCACCATCAACGGCTCCGGCTTCGGCGACGGCGCTGACCCCGGGTCCTTCAAGGTGACACTCGGCGACGCCCCGGTTCAGGTTCTCGACGCGAACGCCACCCGCATCAACATCATGGTCCCTGAGTCCCTGGGCGCTTCCGGCTCGCAGACCCTGCCCCTCAAGGTCATCGCCCAGGGGACGGCCTCCACCGCCCGCCTCCTGAAGATCGCGGTGACTCCCAAGATCGCGGCTCTCACCCCGCGCGTGGCCCTCTCGGGCGACGAGGTGACGATTTCCGGCAAGTGGCTGGCGAACGCGAAGGTGAAACCGGCGGTCAGCGTGGCCGGCAACGAGGCCGAGATCCTAGAAGCCTCGCCCGCCAGCATCCGCATCAAGGTCCCCCAGGTGGCCGCCACCGAAGGCCAGAAGGTCTCGGTCCGGGTGGCGGTCGGCTCCGACATTGGCAAGGAAGCGCCCCTTCATTACGGCCGGCTTCCGTTCGTCGAATCGGTTTCGCCCGCGCGGGTGCAGGCCGGCGACGTGGCGACGATCTCGGGCCTCGGCCTGTCCGGACCGGATCTCTCCGTGCGTATCTCGGGGAGAGGCGCCGTGATCCTCGCCGGCACGGACACGGAACTCAAGGTCTCCGTTCCCGGCCTCCGGCTTTCCGAGAGCGCCGGGGTCCGCGAACTCGTGGTCAAAGCGAACGAGAGGACATCGACCGCGCTGCCCATCGAGATCCTGCGCGAGTCTTCCGCCTTGTACTCGCCGAGGTTCTTCGCGGAGGGCCTCGACGGCGGCCGAATCGCGGTTTCCTGCGAACTCGGGCCGGTGATGGTCCTCGGGAGCGATGCCGCGTCGCACGCCCGCGCCCACCAGGCCGCGGGCAAGCTCAATGCCCTCGTCGGCCAGGCCCGGACGAACCGGGTCCAGTTTTCCGCGAGCGACGTCAACATCGCCGGCCCGGGCGGGCCGGTGCTGACCCTCGCGGCCGGCGACGGCTCCGGCAATCCACGCTCGCTCGCCCCGGTGTGGGCGGCGGCCCTGACCGACATGTTCGACCTCTTCTTCCAGGGGCGCAGGCCGAGCCGCACCGTCGAGCTCTCGCCCGACGGCCGGGTCTTCGTGGATATCTTCGCGGCGGCGCGGCGGCGTTCGGCGGAGGCGGGGGTCGGGGTGTCGGTCCTGTACTCGCCCGACCCGTCCTGGTCGAGATCGCTCGCGTCTCTCGCGTCCTCGCCCGCCCTGGGCTCGAGCCAGGCCCTGGCCCTGCTCGACGGCTACTGGGCCGGAGTGATCGAGGTGCCGGGAGCGATCCAGCCGCGCAAGATCGAGATCAGCCTCACCGCGACACCCTCGGGGCTCGTCGGCCAGAAAACGTCGCGGCAGGGACGCCTGTCCTCCGACGTCTCGCTCGAAGGCCTCCGGTTCGCCCGGCGGGAACTGCGCTTCTCGTTCGTCGACGGAGGGGAGAGCCTCGGCTACGCGGGCCTCCTCGACGGCGACGAGATCGACGGCAACGTGACCCGGGCGTCCGGGGCCAGGGTGGGCCGGCTGAAGTTCAAACTGACGCGTTAGCGCGAGGTGTTCACGTGAAACGAGTACGAACCGGACTCGAAGAACTTCTGGCGCGTTCCTCGCGAATCCGGGGCGCGCGGGTGGGGCTGATTGCAAACCCGACCGCGGTGACTCCCGACCTGACCCACGCCGCCCTTCATCTCGAGAACCTCAAGGGCGCGAAACTCGTGGCCCTTTTCGGACCCGAGCACGGCGTCTTCGCGAACGCCCAGGATCTGGAGGAAGTGGGCGATCTCAAGGATCCGAAGACCGGCCTGAGAGTCTTCAGCCTCTACGGCAAGACCCGCATTCCGACCGCGAAGATGCTGGCCGGAATCGACACCCTGGTCTTCGACATCCAGGACGTGGGCTCCCGGTACTACACCTTCATCTACACCATGCTCCACGCCATGCAGGCCTGCGCCGCCCACGGCGTCCGCCTCATCGTGCTCGACCGCCCGAACCCGATCGGCGGCCTGTGCGTGCAGGGCAACGTCCTCGATCCCCGGTTCCTCTCCTTCGTAGGGCTCCATCCCCTCGCGGTGCGCCACGGCATGACCGTGGGCGAACTGGCGCTCATGTTCGCGGACGAGCTTGGCCTCGACCTCGCCATGGAAATCGTCCCCATGAAGAACTACCGGCGGGCCATGGACTACGAGGACACCGGCCTCCCCTGGGTCCTGCCCTCGCCCAACATGCCCACGGTCGACGCCGCGTACGTCTATCCGGGCGGCTGCCTGATCGAGGGCACGAATCTCTCCGAGGGCCGGGGGACCACGCGGCCGTTCCATCTCGTGGGCGCGCCCTGGCTCGATCCGTGGAAACTCGCGAACGACCTCACCCGCGCGGACCTCGGCGGACTCGGTTTCCGGCCGTGTTACTTCACCCCGACCTTCCACAAGCACGCGGGCGAGCTCTGCGGCGGGGTCGAGGTTCATGTGACCGACCGGCGCAAGGTCGACGCCTTCTACGCGTACATCGTCATGATCGAGAAGGCGCGCGCGCAGAACAGGACGAAGTTCGCGTGGCGCGAGCCGCCCTACGAGTACGAGTTCATCAAGCCGCCCATCGACATCCTGTGCGGCACCTCGGACGTGCGCGAGGCCATCGAGGCCGGCCGCCCGGTGCGCCGGTTCAAGGAGCAGTTCGAGTCGGAGGCGAAAGCCTTCGAAGTGATCCGCAAGCCGTACCTGATGTACGCCTAGCTCCTACTGATCCTCGGCCTGACAAGCTTCCGCGGGCGGTGACGACCCCTTCAGGGTGGTGACGAACACCGCGGCCAGGATGAGCGCGCCGCCCATCACGGTCTGCCGGGAGATCGATTCCCCGAAGAAGAGCCAGCCGAAGATCACGGCCACCAGCGGATTGACGTAGGCGTAGGTCCCGACGATGTCCGAGGGCAGGGTGTGGCGGGTGAACGCGAACGCGGTGAATCCGATGATGGACCCGAAGACGGCGAGGAAGAGGACGCCGCCCCACGCCGTCCACGGCGCCCTCAGCAGGCGGCCCCACTCCTCGCGATAGACGATCGACTGGAGGAGCAGGAAGATTCCCCCCGAGGTCATCTCCAGCCCCGAGGCCATGACCAGGGGCAACCGGTCCTTGATCGACTTCGCCTTGATGTAGCCGATGGTCCAGCAGATCGAGGCGGCCTGTACCGCGATGAGGGCGAGGACGGGCGTGCCCGCCCCCGAGAACGACACGTCCCCCTTGGCGGACGCGATCAGGAAGACGCCGACGAGGCCGACCGCCACCCCCGAGACCACGGGCAGGCGAAGGGACGCGCCCCGGCTCATCAGGGCCTCGGCGAGGGTCAGCCACAACGGGAAAGTGGCCACGAGGAGCGCGGTGATGCCGCTCGGGATGCTCTTCTGCGCCCACATGATGAGGCCGTTGCCGATGCCCATCAGGAGGATGCCCACGAGCGCCGCGTTCCGCCATTGTTCACGCGTGGGCGCTTTCCACTGGCCCGCCACCCGGGTGAACAGCAGCAGCGCGCCACCCGCGAGCAGGAAGCGGATGGCCGCGGCGATGAACGGAGGCATGTGCTCGACCACGAGCCGGATGCCCACGTAGGTGGATCCCCAGACGATGTACACGACACCGAGGGCGATGAAGGCGAGGGTGCGCTCTTTGGACGTGGTGGAGGCGAGGTTCAAGGTGAAAGCTTAAACTGGCCTTTTCTGGAGGTCGTGGGTCACCCTTGGCAATGTCAAAGAAGAACGTTCGCGCGAAATCGTCCCAGCCGTCTCTTTTCGACGTGAGCGCGAGTGAGGTCGAGTCGATCGCGGCGCCCGCGAAGGCGCCGCACCTGCCCGAGGTTCCCCCGGCCCTCGAGGATGACGCCGAGGAGCCCGTGACCGCCGCTCCCGCCGAGCCGGCGCGCAGGGTTCCCGCGCGGCGCGCCACCGCGGAGAGCCTGGCCGAGAAGCAGCGCGAGATCTCGGTCTCCGAGTTCTTCGTCAAGAACCGCCACCTCCTCGGCTTCGACAACAAGCAGAAGGCGCTCCTGACCGCGGTGCGCGAGTGCGTCGACAACTCGCTCGACGCCTGCGAGGAAGCGGGCATCCTGCCCGAGCTGCGCATCGAGATCCGAGAACTCGCGGAGGAGCGATTCCGCATCGCGGTCGAGGACAACGGCCCCGGGATCGTGAAGGCCCAGATCCCGAAGATCTTCGGCAAGCTCCTCTACGGCTCGAAGTTCCACCGCCTCAAGCAGCAGCGCGGGCAGCAGGGCATCGGCGTCTCCGCGGCGGGCATGTACGGCCAGCTCACCACCGGCAAACCCGTCACCATCGTGTCCCGCACCTCGCCCCAGGCGGCGCCCCACCTCTTCGAAGTCACGGTCGACACCCGCAAGAACCAGCCCCTGGTCCTGAAGGAAGAGAAGACGGAGTGGGAGAAGCAGCACGGCACCCGCGTCGAGATCGAGATGGAGGCGAGCTACAAGAAGGGCCGCCGCAGCGTCGACGACTATGTCGAGCAGACGGCGCTGTCGAATCCCCATTGCCGCGTCCTCTACTCGCCCCCCGGGCAGGAGACCATCACCTACGAGCGCGCGGTCCACGAGCTTCCCGAGGAGGCGAAGGAGATCAAGCCCCATCCTTACGGGGTCGAACTGGGCCGGCTGATGCGGATGTTCCAGGATTCGCAGGACCGCCACATCGCCACCGCGCTCAAGAACGATTTCTCCCGTCTCACTCCCAAGGTGGTCGACGACATCCTGAAGATCGCGGGCGTCTCGCCCAAGGCGCGTCCGCGCGATCTCGACACCCCGGCCATCGAGCGGGTGCACAAGGCCTTCACCAAGGTGAAGATCATGGCCCCGCCCACGAACTGCCTCTCCCCGGTGGGCGAGGAGGCGTTGCTGAAGGGTCTGCGCCTTCGCTTCAAGGCCGACTACTACGACGCGGTCACGCGTCCGCCCGCGGTGTACCGCGGCAATCCCTTCCAGGTCGAAGTGGCGCTCGCCCACGGCGGCGACCTGCCCGCCGACGAACTGATCGAGGTCTTCCGGTTCGCGAACCGCGTGCCCCTCCAGTACCAGGCCTCGGCCTGCGCGGTGACCAAGGCGGTCCTCTCCGTCGACTGGCGCAGCTACGGCATGCAGATGTCTAAGGGCGCCCTGCCCGCTGGCCCGATGGTGCTGATGCTCCACATCGCGTCGGTGTGGGTGCCGTTCACGTCGGAATCGAAGGAAGCGATCGCGCACTATCCCGAGATCGTCAAGGAACTGCGTCTCGCCCTCATGGAAGTGGGTCGCCGTCTCGGCCTCCACATCCGCCGCGGCAAGCGCGAAGCGGCCGAGGCCAAGAAGCGCGGCTACATCGACAAGTTCATCCCCCACATCGGCATCGCGCTGAAGGAAATTCTGAACCTCAAGGACAAGGAGACCGACCGAGTGGTCGCGAACCTGAAGACGGTGCTGGAGCGCAGCCGCGAGAACATGGTCTGACGCCAATAGACGCCGTCATTGCGAGGCCCCGATCCGTTTCATCACGGGCCAAAGCACTCTCGCGGGCGTGGTAGCGGGGGCCCGCGGGGCCAAGCACTGATGTGGGCTCGCGGCGCCGGGACCGGCTTCGTGCGTCG
>DAORUA010000026.1:0-2572 GCA_035432945.1 Vicinamibacteria bacterium
TCCTTCACGGTGGCGAGGTAGCGGCTCATCTCCCGGGCGGTCTCCAGGGTGACCTCGAGCGGCGTGCCGGGATCGTGGTCGATGAGCACCTGGAATTCGCTCTTGTTGTCGAAGGGAAGCATCTTGACCCGGACGAAGCCCACGCCGACGAGGCCCATGGCGCCGAGGAGCAGGGCCATCACCAGCGCGAAGAAACCCCAGCGCGCGGAGGGCCTCGATACCAGCGCCGACATGGAACGCCGGTAGAGGCGTGTGCTGAAGCCTTCCTTGACCGGTTCCTCGCTCGGCGCGTGTTCGGCGTGCGACCGGAAGATCCGGTAGGCGGCCCACGGCGACACGATGAAGGCGACGGCGAGAGAGAAGATCATGGCCGCCGAGGCGCCGTTTGGAATCGGCCGCATGTACGGGCCCATCAGGCCGCGCACGAAGGCCATGGGCAGGATCGCGGCGATGACCGTGAAGGTGGCGAGGATGGTCGGGTTGCCGACCTCGTCGACGGCCTCGACGATGGTGCGCAGGAACGGCTGACCGACCTTCTCCCGCAGATGACGCTCGATGTTCTCGACCACCACGATCGCGTCGTCCACCAGGATGCCGATGGAGAAGATGAGCGCGAACAGCGTGACCCGGTTCAAGGTGTAGCCGGCGAGGAAGTAGATGAGGAGGGTCAGGGCGAGAGTGACGGGAACCGCGATCCCCACCACCAGGCCGCTGCGCCAGCCCATGGTGAGGGAGATGAGGGCGACCACGGACAGGGTCGCGAGCAGGAGGTGTTCGACGAGTTCGTTCGACTTCTCCCTGGCGGTCTCGCCGTAGTTGCGGGTGATGTCGACCCGAACGTCGCTCGGGAGGAGACGCGAACGGAGCGCCTCGAGCTTCTCGAGCGCATGCTCGGCGACCGCGGTGGCGTTCGCACCCGGCCGCTTGGCGAGGGCGATGGTGACCGCGGGGTGGGCCACGCCCGCGGGACGGTCCGCGGTGGCGCCTTCGGGGCCGGCCACGAAGAAGACGGCGTCGGTGGCTTCATCGGGGCCGTCGACCACGGTCGCCACGTCGCGGACATAGACGGGGCGGCCGGAGCGCACCGCCACCACCACGTTCGCGACGTCCGTCGCCCGCTCGAAGGGCAGGCCGCCCATGACCCGGATTTCCTGATTGTCCCGGACCGCCGTCCCTCCGCTCGCGCGTCCGCCGTAGGAGCCGACGCCGCGCAGGAGAGTCTGCCAGGTGACGCCCTTCGCGTTCATCCGGCCGATGTCCGGAACGACCCGGACCGCGCGGGGCGCGCCCCCGGTGAGGGTCGCCTTGGTGGTCTCGGGGACTTCAGAGAGTTCCTGCGCCAGCTCGGCGGCCATGGCGCGGAGTTCGTCGCTTCCCATCTTCGCGCTCGAAAGGGTCAGGGCGAGGAAGGGGACGTCGTCGATGGAACGCAGCTCGACGGTGGGGGGCATGGCGCCCGGAGGCATGCTGACCGCGAACAGCGCGGACTGGCGCTCGAAGACCTTGACCAGGCTTTCCTCGTTCGACTGGTTGACCTTGAAGCGCGCGGTGATGAGGGCGAAGCCGGGCCGCGCCGTCGAATAGACGTGTTCGACCCCGGCGACACCCCACAAGGCGCGCTCGAGAGGATCGACGATGTGGGTCTCCACCGCCCGCGTCTCCGCGCCCGGCCAGGCCACCATCACGTCGACCATGGGCACGCGGATCTGCGGCTCTTCCTCCCGCGGTGTGGCCATCAGGGCGAGCATTCCGGTGGCGAGCGCCGCGCCGATCAGCAGCGGCGTCAGTTTGCTGTCGGCGAAGCTTGCGGCGATGCGCCCGGCGAGACCGAGTTTCACTGACGCGCCTCGGTGACCGGCGCGCCATCATGGAGCCGCGATGGCTCGAGGGCCACGCGCTCTTTTGCGTCGAGGCCGGCGCGGACTTCGATGGAGTCGCCGAAGGCGTCGCCGGGCGCGATCCATCGCAGCCACGCGTGACCCTCGCGGACCACGTAGACGCCGGTGAGGCCGCCGCGGCGCAGGATGGCGCCTGAGGGAACGAGGACGCGCGACTCGCCGCCCGGGGTGGGCACGAGAATCCGCGCGAAGAGGCCGGCGCGCACGCCGGGCGCGGCCGCGATGTCCGCGCGCAGGGTGAAGCGATGGGTGGAGGGATCCGCCGACGAGGCGAGGTCGTGAATCGTGGCGGAGAGCGGAGCCGCGACCCCGTCGAGTCGAACCTGGATCTTCTGCCCGGACCGGAGGCGATCGTGAACCGCGCCCTCGATGGAGGCGACGACTTCGAGGCCGCCGGTTCCTTCGATCTCGAGCAGCGGCTGTCCCGGGTTGACGATGTCGCCGACGCTCGCGAGCTTCCTGACGATCCGGCCCGGGAACGGCGCCCGGATCGAGGCATAGGAGAAGGCCTCGCGGGCGGCCACCACCGCGGAGCGCGATCGCTCCGCCGCGGTCGCGGCATTCTCGACTTCGTTGCGGGTGCCGGCCCCCTTCGCGAGCAGGGCTTCGGCGCGCTTGAGATCGCGCGCGGCGGCCTGGTCCGAGGCCTCCGCCGCGGCAAGGGCGGCCTTCAA
>DAORUA010000026.1:2672-19538 GCA_035432945.1 Vicinamibacteria bacterium
GATCGCGCGCGGCGGCCTGGTCCGAGGCCTCCGCCGCGGCAAGGGCGGCCTTCAAAGCGACGTCTTCCAGCCGAACCAGCACCGCGCCCGCATCGACCACGTCGCCCTCGCGCGCCTTGAGTTCGACAATGGACGCGGCGAGGCGCGAGTTCAAGACGGCGCGCCGGCTTGATTCGATCGCGGCGGGAATCTCCGTGCCGCCGCTTTCGCTGGTGGCGCGAACGTCAACCGCGGTTATCGCGATGGGCGTGCCGCTCTCGCCCGTGGTCGGTCTGTTCGAGCTCTCCGGCGTCCTGCCGCAGGCTCCCGCGGCGAAGGAGATTCCGAGCGCGCTCAGAAGGGTGATTCGAAGGTTCATTGCATCGTGCTCCCAGGGTTCATGCCGGCGGCGCGCTTGAGCGCGGCCTCGGCCAGCACGGCGCTTCGCGCCGCGCCTATCTCTTCAAGTTCGGCGGCGAAGGCGGCGGCCTCCGTCTCGAGTTCATCGGTGAGGGTGGCGAGCCCCTGCGCGCGTCGTTCCTGTATGACCCGCAGCGCCTCGCGTCCCTCTTCGGCTCCGCCCTGCGCTGCGGCCAGCCGGTCTTTCGCCGCCGCGAGCCGGCTGAACGCGGCTTCCACCTCGTAGCGCACGCGGTCGCGCGCGGCTCGCTCGTCCTCGACCGTGGCCCGCTCATCGGCCAGGGCCGCGGCCACGCGCTTGCCCCGGGTGGCGTCATAGAAGTTCCAGCGCAGGACCGCGCCCACCGCCCACGACTGGGCTCCGCCGTCAGACGTCCGGTCATCCATCAGGCGGGCCTGGGCCGCGAACTCGGGCCGGGAGCCCTTCTCCTCGAAACGAACGTTCAAGGCGGCGGCATCGCGCTGTCCCTGGGCGGCGAGCAGGGTCGGGCGGGCGACCGCCGCGCGCGCCTTCCACGTATCGAGAGGTTCGATGTTCGAGGCGGGCTTCGCGGTGTCCGTGAGGTCGAAGCGCAACCCGTCCGGCGCGCCGATGAGCCGGGCGAGCATCGCCTCCGCCACCTCGAGTTCGGCGTGCTGCGAGGCGAGGTCGGCTTCACGCGCCCGTCGACGCGCGCGTACGCGCAGCACGTCCGACTGGAGGGCGACGCCCTCCGCGAACCGCGCCTCGGTGATGGCCTCTCGCGACCGCACCGCCGCGACCGCTTTCTCGGTGGTGAGGGCGGCCTTGCGGGCCAGGATCGCGCCCAGATAGGCCTCGGTGACCTGGAGAGCGATGGTGGCCTCGGCCTCGCGCACGTTCTCCGAAAGCGCCTTCTGGCCCGCCGCCTGCGCCTCGGAAGCCAGGCTGATCCGGCCGAAGAGGTCGATCGGCGCTTCGACGAAGAGCGACGACCCGAGGTGAGAGATGGCGCCCGGCGAATTCAGGCGGGCGATGTCGAAGTCCTGGGAAGTGAACTGGCCCGCGTTCAGCTTGTGGGCGAAGACGGCGGCTGGGTTATCGGTGCGCTGCGCGCTCACCTCCGCTCCGAACCGGGGGAGCTTCTGCTTCTGGGTGGCCTGGGCGCGGGTCGCGGAGGCGCTCGCCCGCTCCCGCAGCGCGCGAAGTTCAGGGTTGTGGGCGGTGGCGCGCGCGAGGGCGGTATCGAGCGACAAGGGCTCCCGGACTGCGGCCGGGGAGTCGGCCAGCGCCGCGGCAAGGGCGAGGACGAAAGGGGTAAGAATCATTGTATGCGTATATGAGCATATTTGAGCCATCGGAGTCAAGCCCGCACACGAGCCCGCCCGGGAACGCGCCGCCCGCTCAGGGTTGCGGGGGCAGTCTGGACTGGACGTGGTCCCGGGCCACCTTCAGCACCTGCTTGACGTCCGCGAAGCGGGTCGCGGGCTCATTGTTGAATCCCATCAGGCGCCCTGCGTACGGCTTGCCATCGGTCGCGGCCTCGACCGCGAAGCGCGCCTCTTGCAGCGCCACCCGCGTGTGCTCATACCGGCCAAGCACTTCGATGCAGGCGGCTTCGAGAGCGCAATACAGGCTCCATTTCTGCGCGGCCTTGTCGTCCTCGCAGTTCTTGTCGTCGTTCCGGTTCCAGGACGCTTCATCCTTGAGGAGCGCGTCCGCCCGGTCGAGGATCCGCAGGTCTTCGGCGGTGGAGGGCTGGTTGGGACGCTCGTGCCAGAGGAATTCGATGCCTCCCTCCAGCAGCGTGGCGAGAGCCAGGCAGCCCATGCAAACCCCGCCGAGGAGAACCTTCCGCCTCGTGGTCGCGGCCCGGCCGCGCTGACGCCACAGCCAGCGAAGAGCCACGGCCAGCAGCGCGGCGAGGACGAGGCCCATGACGAGGATCACCCAGAAACGCGACACGATCAGGGCCTCCCGGGTGGAAGCAACCGTCGGGGTTCCGCGGCCACGGAGGGCAACTCAAAGAGCTTCCCGTCCGGGGACTGCAGGAGTCGCGCGGCTGGAGTTCCCGGCGGCGGCGTGGTCGCGGAGAACGCGAGCGGCGAAAACACGCCGGGGATGGTCCGGAGAATCGCGCCCGTCGCGACCTCAACCAGGCACAGGTTCTGGGCGCCCCGGCCGGCCAGGCTCACCGCGAGAACTCCGGGGAACATCTCGCCCTCGAGGCGTGCCGCGCCCCGCTGGGGGATCTCGAGGCCCGGCTGGCCGGACGGGGAGAAGACCCTCAGGATGCCTCCCTCATGCGTGTTCGTGGTGGCGGCTATCCGGCCGTCGGCGAGGAAGCGCGCGACCGGGTTGATGCCGGCGGGGACGAGAACGATCGGGGACAGGACCGCGGGTGCGACCTTGAGATCGATCAACGAGATCGACGCGAGTCCGCCCCTCGTGGTGGAGGTGAGGAGGGCGCGCCCGGCCCCCGCATCGAGTCGGAGCGTGCCCCCGGGGGTTTCGATGGCCCCGAGCACCTCGAAGGCTCCGGATCCGGGGTCGACATCGATGAACTCCAGGCTCGATGCCCGCGCGTCCCGCCGCTGTCGAGCCAGCCTCAGCTTGCCGGCGGGCAGGAACGTGGCGGCCGAAATGTAGGCCGGGTCGGGACCAAGGTCGAGCCTCGACACTTCTCCGCGAGAGCGAGAGGTGAAGACGAGGGTGCGTCCCCACCACAGGGCGAACAGGTCGGCGTCCGCGGAGGGAAGGACCCTCGCGAACAGGCCCCCGATGTTGCCGCGGCCGATTCCCGAAACGCCCTGGATGAAGTTCGACGGCATGGGAAGCGCGGTCGTCTCGCCCGAAGCGGCTCTCACCCGGAAACTGGTTCTGCCGCTCGCGAAGCTCCACACCGTTCTGAAGAAGTAGGGCGTCGCCTCACTCCAGGCCATGATCCCGCCGTCGGCCGAGACCCAGGGCCCCTGAAGGGGATCGGCATCCAGACGGCGGGCTTCGCCGGAGGCGATGTCGAGGACGAAGACCGGATTGAAGACCCGGGAATCACCGCGGTCCACGATGACCTTGATGTACGCGGATCTGCCGTCCGGTGAGCCCGACACCGCGGTGACCCTTTCGATGGCGCCCGGTCCGGGATGCAGAACCCAGGCCCACGCCGCGAGCACGCCCGCGCTGGAGAGCGCCACATGGAGGGCCACCACGCCGTTCTGGAACCGGGCGATCCGGAGGCGCTCGGTCCGGCCGGCCACGATGCCCGCGCAGCTCGCGAGGAAGAAGGCCACGATCCACGACCCGAAGAAGATCTTCCCCGGCGCCTTGGTGATGTAGGCGCGAACGACCAGGTCGGCGAACAGGCCGAAGGTCAGGAGGGCCACCGCGAGCGGAAGCCCCATCCGGAGCGGCATCAGGATCATGTACCGCAGGCCCATCGGCTGCCGTTGGACCGGGCCCTGCGCGGCCTGAGCCAGGGCAACGAAGAGGGCGATCGCCCACCCTATGCCCAGCGCCTCTGCGTGATCCGTGGTGAGGATCCCCAGTGTCCACTGGCTTCGATCGCTGGTGGAGAGCCAGTTCGAGGTCATGAAGGCGAGGAAGGCCGCGGCCCCCAGGGTCAGGACCGCGAGGAGTCGTCCGAGGATCAGGGTCCAGGTCGACAGCGGCCGGGCGATGAAGAAGGATCCCCGTCCGTTGGCGAAGTCGTTGCCGAAGTAGCCGCCGGCGGCGAGGCCCGCGACCGCGAACACGAAAACCAGGAGCGGCGCCACCGGCGCCTTCTCACCGAGCCCCGAGGCGAGGGAGGGAACCAGACCGGCGACGAGCGCTCCGGACACGAGGCCGAAGCCGAGACGCCGAAAGTCCAGACGCGCGACGGCCAGTGCTTTCTTCATGATCGTGGCAGCAAGAGGCGGGGCTCGGCGGTGACCGAGGGAAGTTCGTAGAGCTTTCCGTCACCCGACTGGAGCAGTCGGGCGGCCGGGGTTCCCGGGGGCGTCGTACCCCGGAAGCCCCATGGAGGCGTGAACACGTTCGGGATGCGTCGCACCACCGCGCCGCTCTCGACATCGATGAGGCTCAGTTCCTCGTTGAAGCTCCCGGTGCTCACCGCGATGATGCCGGGGAACATCTCGCGGCCCGGCCGGGGCGGCATGCCCGCGCCCAGCGGGACATCGACGAGCGGCTCGCCCGAAGGCGAGAAGATCTGGAGCGCCCGGCGGTTCGAGGCTCCGGCCGAGCCTCCGCTGGCCCCGGCGATGCGGCCGTCGGCAAGGAAGACGGCGCTGGGGAAGAGGGCATCCTTCAGGAGCGTCCTCGGGCGCGGGCCGTCGGGCTCGCCGCTCAGGGCCACCAGAGCCACGAACGCGCCGATGCCGGGCTGGGTGACCGAGGTGAGCAGGGCCCGCGCTGCCTTGCTATCGAGTTGAACGCGGACCGGGCCCTCGACCGGAATCGACGCCACGATCTTCACGGATCCCGACGTCGGCTGGATGTCGATGAAGGTGAGGGTCTGCGCGCCCGCCGGGTCGCGAAGGACGCGGGCGGCGCGGAGATCCCCCGAGGGCAAAAAGGCGGCCTCCGCGAGGTTGATGCCGCGGGCGATTCCGGCGCGGTCCTTCCCCTCATCGATCTCGGAGAGTTCCCCGCGCGATCGCGACATGAACGCCAGCTGGCGGTCCCACTGGATCGCGAACACGTCGCCGTCCGGCGAGGGCAGGATCCAGTCCACCACCCCGATGTTGGCCAGGTCCCTGACATTCCGGTAGTCGGGGAGGTGGCTCGGCATGGCGAGGGGTGAAACCTCCCCCGAGGCGGTCTTCACCCTGTAGCTCGTCACCCCGCCCAAACTCCGCAACAGGGGCCGGAAGAAGAAAGGTGTGGCCGCGCTCCAGGTCACGGTCGCGCCATCCGCGGACATCCACGGACCCTGGAATGCGTCGGCGTCGAGGCGCCGCGCCTCACCGGAGGCGATGTCGAGGATGTACACGGGCCTGAAGGTCCGGCCATCGCCGCGATCGACGACCGCGGCCACGTAGGCGGATCGCCCATCCGGCGAACCCCAGGTCGGGTACTGGACACGCTGGATGGCATCCACTCCCGGGTGGAGAACATAGATCCAGGCCCCCACGACCACCACGGACACGAGCGCGAAGTGAGCGGCCATGACCCGGCCCTGGTATCGCGAAATGCGCCCTCGCTCCGTCCGCCCTCCCGCGATGGCCACGCAACTCGCGACCAGGCTCGCGGCCACCCAGGAGAGGCCGAAGATCCTTATCGGGATCGAGTCGTTGAAGTAGGCGCGGACCACCAGATCGGCGAACAGGCCGAAGACGAGGAGGAACGCTCCCATGGAGAGCCCCAGGCGCACCGGGATCATGGCCATGGCGCGAAACCCGCCCTCGACCCGCACGCCGCGGCCGCGCACGGCCGCAGCCAGGGAGACGAAAAGGGACAACGCCCAGGCGATCAGCAGGGCCTCCGCGTGAAACCGGGTCAGCACGGAAAGGGTCCAGTCGGAGCGGTCGCTGCTGGAGATCCAGGAGGACGCCATGAAGGAGAAGAAGGCCGCGGCGGCGAGGGTCAGCAGCGCCGCGAAGCGGCCGGCGATCAGAACACCGGCGCCCAGGGGCCGCGCGAAGAAGAAGGACGACTTGCCGTCGGAGAAGTCGCTTCCGAAAGTCCCCCCGGCCGCGAGCCCCACCACGAAGAAAGCCACGGCCACGACGGCGCCGATCTCGATCTTGCTGCCCAGTCCCGAGGACAGGGCCGGGATCAGGCCGGCGACGAGGGCGCCGGAGACGAGGCCAAAGGCGAGACGGCGGACATCCAGCAGGGCGACGGCCAGGATTCTGCTCATGACAGCCCACCGGCGCCGCGGGTGAGTTCGGTGAAGATCTGCTCCAGGGACTGACCGCGGTCGATCTTCATCTGCTCGACATCCTCGTCGAGCGCGAGGCGCGACCCTTGCAGTATGCCCACGCGATCGGCGATGCCTTCAACTCCGGCCAGGTCGTGGGTGGTCAGGATGACCGTGGTCCCGCGGTCGGCCAGTTCGCCGATGAAGTCGGAGAAGAAGTCGTTGCGGGCGACCACGTCGAGACCCAGCGTCGGGTCGTCGAGGACCAGCAGCTCGGGCTTGCTGCCGAGAGCGAGAGCCAGGGTGAAGAGCGCACGCTGGCCCTTCGAAAGGGCCGAGACCATCGCGGCCTCACTCACGCCTACGCGCCCGAGCCGGGCCTTGACCGAGGCCTGATCCCAGGTTGGATACATCGACTGATGGAAGGCGACCACATCGCGCACCCGAAGCGTTCCGGGCGCGTCGGAGGTCTCCGGCACGTACGCGGCGCGCGCCAGCAACCGCGCGCGATGCGTCCAGACGTCCTCGCCAAAGACGAGGACCCTTCCCGATGTCGGCTTCTGCAGTCCGAGCAGGCACCGCATCAATGAGGACTTGCCCGCGCCATTCCGGCCGAGGAGCGCATAGACCGAGCCCCGCGCCACTTCGAGCGAGACCTGGTCGACCACGAGCTGCTTGTTGTACCTGACCGAGACGTTCTCCACGCGAACGACGGCTTCATCGCCCATCACCGGTTTCCTCCCTCGCTGTTGCTCAGTTCGTCCCAGGCCAGATCGAGCGCCTCCCTGGCCGTGTCCAGCTCCGCCCCGTGCGTGATCGCCACCGACGCGAAGTTCATGGCGGCCTGGCGGATCACCCGGGTCTGCTCCGACTTGCGCACGGCCGGGGGAGCAGCGGAGACGTAGGTGCCATCTCCGCGACGCACCTCCATCAGGCCGGCCCCCACGAGCCGCTGGTAGGCCTTCGAAACCGTTGCGGGATTGACCCGCAGTTCGGTCGCGAGTTCGCGCACCGAAGGTACGGTGTCCCCGGGGGCCAGGGAACCGGAGGCGAGCAGGCGCCTCAGTCCCTCCTCGATCTGACTCCAGATCGGCCGCGGGTCGGCGGGCAGGACCTGGATCCGATTCATCCAGGGGTCGGCTTTGGGCGGTGTCATTGTTGGCTCACTGTATCGGTACACTAGTACACTAAGCCCGGCCTGTCAAGAGTTGTTTACACTCTTTTTCAAATTCCGGAACCGAAGACCTTGACCTGTCCCTCCTGCTCGATCTCCGTCCCCGCGGGCGCGCGGTTCTGTCCGGGCTGCGGCAGCGCGGTCCGGCTGGAGAGCGGGGCGGGCGACGCGCTCCGTGAGCGCCTCCAGGCCGCGGTCGACGATTCCTTTCAGGTGGAGCGCCTCCTGGGCCGGGGCGGCATGGGGTCGGTGTACCTCGCGCGCGAGCCCGTCCTCGACCGCCTGGTCGCGATCAAGGTGCTGCCGCCCGAGCGCGCCCAGTCGCCGGACCTTCGCGAGCGCTTCCGGCGCGAGGCGCGCACCGCCGCCCAGCTCTCCCACCCGAACATCGTTCCCCTCCTGACTTTCGGCGAGGACGAGGGCCTCATGTACTTCGTCATGGGTTACGTCGAGGGGGAGGCGCTCTCCGCGCGCGTGCAGCGCGAGGGCCGGCTGCAGACCGGCGAGGCGGTGCGGGTCCTCTCCGAGCTGGCCGACGCCCTCGGCTACGCCCATGGCCGCGGGGTCGTCCACCGCGACATCAAGCCCGAGAACATCCTGCTGGAGCAGCCGAAGGGCGTGGTGCGGCTCACCGATTTCGGGGTGGCCAAGGGCCTCGCGTCCTCGTCGGCCCTCACCACCGAGGGTGCGGTGATCGGCACTCCTCATTACATGTCGCCCGAGCAGGCCTCCGGCCGGGCCGACGTGGACACGCGGTCGGACATCTACTCGATGGGCGCTCTCGCTTACACCCTCTTCACCGGGCGTCCCCCCTTCCTTGGCCGCAACGCGAGCGAGATCCTCCGCCAGCATCTGACCCAGGAGGCTCCGCGGTTGCGCGATCAGCTTCCGGAACTGCCCGCGGCCCTCGACGATGCCATTCGCCGGTGCCTGGCCAAGGACCCCGCGGCGCGGTGGAACTCGGCCCCGGACTTCGCGAAGGCGCTCCAGTCCGCCGGGGATTCGTGGTGGACATCCCTCCTGCGGCGTGCCTGGACGCCCGCGCCCGGGTTGGCGACTTCCCGGGGCGCGGCGCCCTCCCCGCCCACCCCGATGCCGACCTCTCCCCCGGAGTTCCTGGCCGCGGCCGAGGAGATCGCCGGCCGGATGGGCGCGGGCGCCCTGGCGGATCGATTGCGGTCCGCGGCCTCGCGGCTGGCCGCGGAGGGAGAGAGCCTGGATCGGATGATCCTGGTTCTTCAGACCGCCTCTGATCCGGTCGAACTCCGGCGCGCCGAAAAGCGCCTCGCCGCGCTGCGGTCGGTCGCGGATCCGCCGCGCGAGGTCACGGAGACGATCGACGCGCTTTCCCGGCTCAGGCTGGCTTCGCAGAATGCGGCGGCCCGGCTCGAGGCGGCGAAATCGGCGCGTGCTTCTCTACAGGGCAGCCTGCGCAGGCTCCATGGGGCGGCCCGGCGCCTGGCCGCAGCGAAGAGTGACGCCGCCGCTCTGGCCGATTTCCAGGCGGCCTGTCAGGGGGCGGTGTCCGAGGGCGACACCGCGGTCGCCACCGAAGGAGAGACGCGGGCCGGCGAGACCTAGGCTGGAGCGGGCGAGAGCATCAGCCGCGCCCCCGCGAGCCCTCGATCCGCGCCTCGAAGCGGATCAGACGGATCACCGCGCTCCTCGGACCCCGCAGTCGCAGGACATTGTCTCCCCGGATGAGGGTCTTGCCGGCGATCTGGAACACGCCGCCCGCGGCGCCGGCGGGGATGGCCGCCACGTCGCGGCCGCCCACGCTGATCACCACCTCGGCGTCGGCGGGCCCTTCGAACTCCATCGACATGGTCACGGTGCGAGGGACGAGCAGCGGCAGGATCAGCCGGGCCTCGCCCCGAAACTCCGGCGATCCGGACTTGAACACGGCGTCCCGCCCGAAGCCTTCAAGCAGGAACCAGCGGTGCCTGCGAGCCTCGGTCAGATTGAAGCTCTCTTCGATGGGAGCGGCGAACTTCCCGGAGCGCGCGTCAAAGGTGAAGACGCCTCCGGACTCCAGAAGCGCCGCGGTCTTCAGCGTCTCGCGGACGCGGCCTGCGACAACCACCGGGCTGTGCGGCGCCGCGAATGGCGCGCGCTGGTACGGGTCGGTCGCGGCCACGGCGGCGAGGCAGGTCAGCAGGGTGAGAATCGAGGCCGCGTTGCGAAGACGCTCGTTGCGCGGCGGCGGGGGAGGCGGCACGCGCTTGAAACCGAGGCCCGAAAGGGCGAGAGGCAGGAGGGCGGGCCAGGCGAGGAGAGAGAGCCGCGGCAGATCGGCGACCGAATAGAGATAGGGGTTCGAGAGGATGAGGCCGAAGGTGAAGCTCCACAGGACCGCGCCCTGGATGCGAAGCGCCGCCGATCTCTCGCGGAACAGGCCGACGAACGCGGGAAGGACGAGGCCGGACAGCAGGGCGGCGGAGGCGAGGGCCACGCCCGATGCAATGACCCGGCCGAGGGTCACCTGGAGCACGGGAAACGAGTAGGGCGGCGGGTCGGGAGTGCCCCAGATGAACCGCAGCAGGATGGCAAGTCCGAGGGCGGGTGCGGCCGCCGCCGCGGAGTCGAGCAGGCCGCGGGCCAGCCGCCCGCCTCGGACCAGATAAAGAGGAAGGAGGACGATCCACAGCAGGCCGGTCTCCTTGGTCAGCGCCGAGGCGGCGAGCAGCGCCATCAGCACGAGGAGGTTGGGCTCCAGCAGTTCGTTCAGGATCAGCACCAGCAACAGGAGAGCCATCGGGTCCACCAGGACCTGGTAGTCGAGGAGAATGAGCACGGGCGGCGAGATCGCGAACGCCGTGGAGGCGAGGGCCGACGCGGGATGAGAAAAGCCCAGCCGCCGAAGCCACCGGCCGATGGCGAAGATGGCTCCCGCCATGAGGGCGAGATTGAGCCAGTAGAACCCGACCGCGGCCGAGGACGCGGGAAGGAGGTGCACGATCCAGGGCGCGAGGATCCGGTAACCCCAGGGCGCCAGGGTGAAGAAGCGCGGGGCCTCGGCCATGACCGCGTACGCGTGCCCGTCGAACGCGGGCAGGACGTAGCGGTCGTAGTGCGGGCCGAGGCTGAGGCCGTAGGCGAGGATGCCCAGGGCCGGAGCCGCGGCCAGGAACCGGTCGCTTCGAGTTTCGGAGCCGGCCAACGGGTGGGCGCCCTAGGAGCCGGCCTTGTCCAGGTTCCCCGACCAGAGATACTCCTGCGTCTCCTTCACGACCACGCCGGAGAGACCGAGCAGGGCGACGAGGTTTGGAACCGCCATCAGGCCGTTCGCGATGTCGGAGAAAGTCCAGACCACGGCCAGCGGCTGAACCGAGCCCACCATCACCGCGATGACCCAAAGCACGCGGTAGGGCTTGATGACGCGGGAGCCGAAGAGATACTCCGCGGCCTTCTCGCCGTAGTACGACCAGCCGAGGATGGTGGAGAACACGAAGGTGAGAAGGCCGACGGTGAGGACGAGGCCCCCGACCACCGGGATGTCCTCGAAGGCGCGATGGGTGAGGGCCGCGCCCGCGAGGCCGTTCTTCCATTCACCGGAGTTCACGACCACGAGCCCGGTGATGGCGCAGACCACCACGGTGTCCCAGAACGTCCCGGTGGACGAGACCAGGGCCTGACGCACCGGGTTCCTGGTCTGCGCGGCCGCGGCCACGATGGGCGCGCTGCCGAGACCCGACTCGTTGGAGAAGAGGCCGCGGGCGATGCCGTAGCGGATGGCCTGGGAGATCCCGGCCCCGATGAACCCGCCCACCGCCGCCTGTCCCGCGAAGGCCGAGGTCACGATGGTCACGATGGTTTCGGGGAGCGTGCTCGCGTGCATCACGAGGAGGATCACGCAGCCCAGGACATAGAAGGCGGCCATGAAGGGCACGAGCTTCTCGCACACACTCGCGATGGACTTGATGCCGCCCAGGATCACGATGGCGGTGAGCGTGGTCATGACCGCGCCGGTGATCCAGGGATCGAGGCCGAGGCTCTCCTTCGCGAGGGACGAAATGGAATTCGCCTGGGTCATGCACCCGATGCCGAAGGCCGCGACCGCGGTGAGGGCCGCGAAGACCATACCCAGCCATTTCGCGTTCATTCCCCGTTCGAGCGCGTACATCGGACCGCCCGCCATGCTGCCGTCCTTCGTGACCACCCGGTACTTCACGGCGAGGACGGCTTCCGCGTACTTGGTGGCGATCCCGAAGACGCCGGTCAGCCACATCCACAAGACCGCGCCCGGGCCTCCCACCGAGACCGCGGTGGCGACACCCACGATGTTGCCGGTCCCGATGGTGGCGGCGAGTGCCGTGGTCAGCGCCCCGAACTGACTCACATCGCCCGCCCCTTCCTTCTCGCGGGAGAAGGAGAGCTTGATCGCCTGCGGGAGGTACCTCTGGATGATGCGCAGCCGGAAGGTGAGAAAGAGGTGGGTGCCGAAGAGCAGGATGAGCAGGGGAGGGCCCCAGACCCAGTCGCTTATGGATTGGAGCGTGGTTTCGAGCGAGGTCATTCAGGTCTCCGGGCGGATGAAAGGTCGGGGGACGGTAGCAGACGCTCGATTCGACTCAAAATTTGACGCCTCTGCTAGCCTTCTTGGGTGAGGATCGTCAACGCCTCGTCCGAAATGGCGCCCTTCGCGAAGACCGGGGGGCTCGCGGACGTATCGGCGGCCCTGCCCAAGGCTCTCGCCGCCCGCGGGCACGAGGTCACCTGCTTTCTTCCAAGGTACGGATCGATCGCGTTTCCGCCCGGGCGCTTCATCGGCTCGGTCCACGTGCCGGTGGACAACGTCCATCGAAGCGCGGGGTTCTACGAGAGGGAACTCGGTCCGAACCTCCGGGTGATCTTCGTGGAGCACCCGCCCTTCTTCGACCGCCAGGGCATCTATGGCGATTTCAACGGCGACTTCGGCGACAACGAGTTCCGCTTCGCGTTCTTCTGCCGCGCGGTCATCGAGTTCTGCCGGAGCCGCGGTTACCGGCCGGACGTCTTCCACGCCCACGACTGGCAGACCGGCCTTCTACCCGTCTACCTGAAGGCGTTCTATCCCGACGACCCGACCCTGTACCGCGTGCCCACCGTCTTCACCATCCACAACCTCGCCTATCAGGGTCACTTCTCCGCCGCCACCCTCGGTCCCCTTGGGTTTCCCGACTCCCTCGATTCCGAGGACGCGCTCGACTGGAAGGGGAACATTTGTTACATGAAGGGCGGACTGCTCTTCTCCGAGGTGGTGACCACGGTGTCGCCCACCTACGCGCGCGAGATCCAGACCGCGGAATTCGGCCAGGGCCTCGAGAGCGTGGTGCGCGCCCGCGCCGACGACATGGTGGGTATCCTGAACGGCGTCGACTACGAGGAGTGGGATCCCCGCCACGATCCGCACATCGCCGCGCCTTTCAACGAGACCGAGCACGCGGGCAAGGTTGCGTGCAAACGGGCGCTCCTCCAGGAGTACGGCCTCGCGGCCGAGCCCGACCTGCCGGTCATCGGCATCATCTCGCGGCTGGTGCATCAGAAGGGCTTCGATCTCGTGACCCAGGCCATGGAAGCGATCCTCGCCCGGCCCGTGCGCATGGTGGTGCTCGGAACCGGGGAGCCGGACGTCGAGGCGGGGCTGCGCGAGTTCGTGCGCCGCGACCCACGGCGGTTCGGAGTCCGCTTCCAGTACGACTCCGGCCTGGCCCATCGCATCGAGGCCGGTTCTGACATGGTCCTCATGCCCTCGCGGTTCGAGCCGTGCGGACTGACCCAGATGTACAGCATGCGCTACGGGACCATCCCGATCGTGCGGGCGACCGGCGGGCTCGCGGACACCGTAGAGCATTTCGATGTCAGGAAGAGGATGGGGACGGGTTTCGTCTTCGAGCACGCGGACACCACCGGCCTGATGTGGGCGGTCGATGAGGCCCTCTCCGCCTGGGCAAAGCCGGGGCCCTGGACGGTGCTGATGCGGAACGCGATGACTCGCGACTTCTCCTGGGCGCTCTCGGCGGAACGGTACGAGACCGTATACTCGCTCGCTCAAAACAACGTCTAGACGCAGTCCCATCCGCACTTTCAGGAAGAGGTTCGCAAAGCGCCATGTCCGATGTCCTCGCCACCTTCACCGACCAGAACTTCGAAGCGGAGGCCCTCGGTTCCAAGGTCCCGGTTCTTCTCGACTTCTGGGCGGAGTGGTGCCAGCCGTGTATCGCCATGGTTCCCGACCTCGAAAGCGTGGCCACCCAGTTCCAGGGCCGCCTCAAGGTGGGAAAGGTCAACGTGGAGGAGAACGAGCACGTTCCCTTCAACTACAACGTGACCGCGATGCCCACCCTGATCCTGCTCAAGGGCGGGCAGGTGGTCGAGCAGCGGGTGGGCAAGATGAGCCGCGAGGCTCTGACCAAGCTGATCGAACCGCACCTGTAAGACTTTCTCAAGGAACCCGGGCCACGCTTCACGGGTTCGTCGAGCGACAGTGAATGAAGGGGCAAGGCTCCATTCCTGCTAACATTGCAGTAACACTACCCCTCCACCATTAACGAAGAAACTGTCAGGAGACACAAAAGACGTGGCAAAGAACAACCAGCGTGACCCCAACCTTCGCGCCGCCACCGTGGCGCGCGTGAACCAGCTCGTGAAGGGCGGCCTGACCAAGGCCGGCGCTTTCGAGAAGATCAGTGCCGAAACGGGGCGCGCCAAGGACGCCGTACAGATGCTGTACTACCGCGCGATCCGCGCTTCCAAGGCCGGTTCGAAGGCGGCGGCGAAGCCCGCGGTCGCGAAGACCGCGCCCAAGGCCGCGGCTCCCGCGGCGAAGCCCGCCTCGCGCAGCCGTTCGCGCAAGCCCGCTCGTCCGGCCTCGCGGCCCCAGGGCGCCGGCGCCACCGTCGATCTGCCCGCGCTCCTGAACGGGATCGCGGCCGCCATCAACAACCTCCTCAAGCACGTCGAGAAGACGGTCGAAGAGAACAAGACGCTCAAGGAGCAGGCCAAGCGCCTGCACGCCATCACCAGCCTCATCCGCGGGCGGTAATTCCCGCTCGTCGGAGGTCAGGGCGGATCCCATCGGTTGGGTCCGCCCTTTTTTCTTTCAGTCGATCTCCTCGAACCGGTCGACTCGCTTCTTCGCGGGTCCGGCCGGCGCGGGTGTCTCGTCCGCGGGGGCCGGGGCCTCTGCCCCGGGCGCGAGACGCGCGAGCACCGCGGCCCGGATCTCCTCCTCGCCCGGGTGGTCGGCGCGGCCCAGGTAGAGGGAGGCCCACAGGCCGAGAATCGGATCGGCGAAGTTGTAACGCTTCCGGGTCTGGGTGAGCAGACCGACCTCCACCAGCCAGCGCAGGTACTGTCTCGAGGCACCCGCGGTGCGCCCGATGTGCGGGAACAGGTCGGTCAGCCGAAGGTCGCCCTGGGCCGCGACCACCTCGGCCGCCCGCTTGGAAACCGCGTAGCCGCGGCTTCGCATCAGGAGGACCTCGTAGTGGCGCCGGCAGATGAGCTCGAGGTCGCCGCCGGGCCGAAGCAGACGGGCGAGGGACCGCAGGAGGTCCCGGGACTCCCGCATGTCCGCCACCAGGGGCAGCAGGGTGGCAGCGGATCCATCGGTGACCGCGATGGCGGCCGCGATGGCGCGGCCGTCGCTGCGCAGCGACGGCATGTCCACGAGATCCAGAGCGGTCATCCCGCTCAGGGCCAGGGGCTCGAAGTCGGGAAAGAGGTCCCGGGCGAGGCCGAGATAGGACGAGGTCAGGACGGCGCCTCGGGACGCGAGCACGGTCCGGGCGAAGGGCTCTTCCACCCGGCCCAGTTCCGGGAAATAGGCGAGCGACCGGATCTCGGTCACCTCGTCGATGAGCCAGACGAAGGGTCGCGAGGGCGCGCGGGTCGACAGCAGTTCCAGGAGGCGCAGGAGCGCCGCCGAAGACTGGCGCCGGTCCCGGGCGCTCTCCGCGACGAGGGCCTCGATGGATGCGCGGTCGTCGGCCATGAACGGCGACACTGCATCCGCGAGTGCCTCCAGGAGACGCTCGGGCGTCGAGGCCGCGGTGAAGAGATCGAGGAACACGAAGGGCGTGCCCGCGGCCTTGAGGGACTCCCGCGCGGCGAGGAGCGCGTGGGTCTTGCCCGCGCCGAGGGGCGACAGGATCATCGCCTTCCTGCCGCCGGCGGCCTCGCCGGCCAGAGCGCTCGCGAACGAGGCCCGGGAGACCGCGCCCTCCAGGGTCACACCAGGGGAGTCTTCATCTGGGTCTGCTTCGCGACCTCGATGGCCCGTTCGTAACCCGCGTCCACGTGCCGCACCACGCCCATGCCTGGGTCGCTGGTCAGGACGCGGGCGAGACGCCGGCCCGCGGCCTCCGTGCCGTCCGCCACCACCACCATGCCCGCGTGGATGGAGTAACCCATGCCGACGCCGCCCCCGTGATGGACGGACACCCAGGAGGCCCCCGACGCGGTGTTCACCAGCGCGTTGAGGATGGGCCAGTCGGCCACCGCGTCCGAACCGTCGCGCATGGCCTCGGTCTCGCGGTTGGGGGACGCGACCGAGCCCGCGTCGAGGTGATCGCGGCCGATGACGATGGGGGCGCTCACGCGCCCGCTGCGGACGAGGTCGTTGAAGACGGCACCCATCTTCGCGCGCTCGCCGTAGCCGAGCCAGCAGATGCGCGCGGGCAGGCCCTGGAATTTCACGCGCTCGCGCGCGAGCGCGATCCAGCGATGCAGGGACTCGTTCTCGGGGAAGGTCGCCAGGATGGCCTGGTCGGTCACCGCGAGATCCTTCGGATCGCCCGAGAGGACGGCCCAGCGGAAGGGCCCCTTGCCCTCGCAGAAGAGCGGCCGGATGTACTCGGGCACGAAGCCCTTGATCTCGAAGGCGTCCAACGCGCCCGCGCCCTTCGCCTCGGCGCGGATGTTGTTCCCGTAGTCGAAGGTGATGGCCCCGCCCCGCTTGAACGCCAGCATGGCGTTCACGTGATCGGCCATCGAGGCCCGGGCCTCGCGGACGTAGCGTTCGGGATCGGACATTCGAAGCGCCCGCGCTTCTTCGAGGGTGCAGGTCTTCGGGACGTAGCCGTTCAGGGGATCGTGGGCGCTCGTCTGGTCGGTGACGAGGTCGGGCTTGAAGCCGCGGGCGACGAGGGCGGGCAGGATCACCGCGGCGTTGCCGAGGAGTCCGATGGAAAGCCGGTGCTTCCTCGCCTTCGCCGCCACGGCCAGTTCCAGGGCTTCGTCGACCGAATCCGTGCTGACGTCGAGGTACCGCGTTTCCAGCCGCTTCTCGATCCGGGTGGGATCGACCTCGACCACGATGGCGACCCCTTCGTTCATGGTGACGGAGAGGGGCTGCGCACCGCCCATGCCGCCGAGGCCCGCGGTGAGGGTGATGGTGCCGGCGAGCGTCCCTCCGAAATGCTGGCGCGCGGCCTCCGCGAAGGTCTCGTAGGTGCCCTGCAGGATGCCCTGGGTGCCGATGTAGATCCACGA
>DAORUA010000027.1:0-18742 GCA_035432945.1 Vicinamibacteria bacterium
CCTACTGGCCGGGCCACCCTGACGTGCGGACTCCGGGCGCGTCGAGCGTTCTCGAGATTCCCGTGTCGTCGGCCACGACCCCGGCCCTTCCCAAGGCCCTGGAACGGAGCTTCACCAACCTGCCGCCGATCCCCTGGCGCGGCTACCTGAAGCGCCTCGGACTGCGCGCGGTGTGGCTGCGGCCGTCGTACTCGAGCGTCGAGGACGCGAAGGCTCTCGCGAGCGCGCTGGTGGCGCGGGGCGTGCCCACCCTCAACATGCTGTTCCATTCGAGCGAGCTCGTGCCCCTTGGATCGCCCTACAACCGGACCGAGGCGGACGTGGACCGGTTCTTCGAGAGGCTCGAGCGGGTGTTCGAGCACATCATGAAGCGGCTGGAGGCGCGCGGCGTCACGTATCGCGAATGCGCCGAAGCCCTTCAAGTGCCCCGCTCTTGAAGATCCTCATGGTGACGCCGCATCTGCCGCCCTACCAGGCGGCGAACGCGCTTCTTCCCCACGTCCTGGGCATCGAGCTCGAGAAGCGCGGACATGGCGTTTCGTTCCTGACCTTCGCGACAAACGATCCGCCGCGCGCGCGCACCGCCTGCGTGCGCCGTCGAACCGCGTTCCGGGTGACCCGGATCCCCCAGCTTCTCGAAGCCCTGGAAACCCGGCGGAAGGGCCTTCCCTTGATCGAGGCCGCGGACGTGGTCCACGTCCACTCGAACACCTGGATGAACCAGGTGGCCGCCCGTCTCGCGCACCGGCACGACAAGCCCTACGTCCTCACCCACTACGGCACGGAGATCTGGCATCACGACGGAAAGAACCGCGCGTTCAAGACCCTCAACCGGAACGCGCGCCACGTGACCTTCTACAGCGCGGGTCTTCTCGCGCGCGCCCGGGAACTGAACGTGCCGTTTGGCGAAGCGAGCGTCGTCTACCCGGCGGTGGACATACTCTTCTCGCCGCTCGGTCCCCCGGAGCGGCAGGCGGTGCGCGCGCCCCTCGTGGGCCAGAGCGAATCGCTTCTCTTCAACGTCAAGCGGCTCCATCCCCTCGCCGACCACGCGACCCTGCTCCGCGCCTTCGCCCTGCTCGATCCCTCGCAGGTCAAAGCGAAGCTCGTGATCGCGGGCTCGGGCGACGAGCGCGCGGGCCTCGAAACCCTCGCCCAGGAACTGGGGCTTTCGAGCCGGGTCCGCTTCCTTGGGCTCGTCCCCAATCAGGAGGTGGCGAAACTCCACGCCGCCGCCGATCTCTTCGTGCTGTCCTCGCGGCTCGAGGCCACTCCGACCGTGGTCCTCGAAGCCCTCGCCTGCGGCACCCGGGTCGTCTCCACCGACAATCCGGGCGGGCTGGAGCTTGGCGGGATGTTCCCCGACGACCTGCGCATCGTGCCGAAGGAAAATCCCCAGGCCCTCGCCGATGGAATTGCCGCCTCCTTGCGAGAAAATCGCCGCATCAGCGAAAAGACCGCACGGCTTATCGACGAGCGTTTCTCTCTTCGCGGCCTCGTCGATCGCTATTGCCAGATATACGAAGAAGCCCAGCGATGAGACGGATCGACAACGACGCCATTCGTGCCGCGGGCGAAATCCGCTTCCGGAGCGAGTACGACTACGCGGTCTTCGAGTACGTGCGCAGCTCGAAGGTGATCCAGTCGGTGGAGCGATCGGGAGTGAAGCTCCAGGGCCGGGTGCTCGACGCCGGGTGCGGCAGCGGGGGCACCGCCCTCTCCATCGCCGAGGAAGTCGCCTTCGCGGTGGGCCTCGATCTCTCTCCCCGGTTTTCGGACGCGGGCACGAGGCTCGCCCGCGAGAAGCAGATCGGAAACGTCGCCTTCACCCAGGGCGACGGCCTGCGCCTGCCCTACGCGAACGAGTCGTTCGACGTGGTCCTGTCGCACTCCGTGATCGAGCACCTGCCCGAGGCCCGGGCCTACATCGCCGAATGCGCGCGGGTCCTGAAGCGCGGAGGCCGGTTCTACCTCTCCACCGCCCCCACCCTGTCGCTCGCCGGGGCGCACCTGCCGAGGCTTCGCGTGCCGGTTCCGATCCACCTCTTCCTGGGCCGCAGGCTCGCGTTCCGGACCTTCGTGTTCCTCGCCGCGAAAGCACCCTGGATGCTCAGGGAGCGCTCCTCCGCCAACACCTTCGTGAAGCTCGCCGAGTCGGGCCGCGAGAAAGAGGACGACCTGCTCACCCCGGTGACCCTGCGGGGAATGTCCCGCTGGATTTCGGAATCTCCCTTCCGGCTGATTTCCGAGCAGAGGTACGTGACCGGGTTCTTCAAGCGGGTGATCCCCGGATTCGCGCGGTCCTTCTTCCTGGAGATCCCGGTGATCGGCGACGTGATGGTGTCTCAGATCGAGTGCGTCCTGGAGAAGCCGTGACCTCGCGGCCCGCGCTCTGGGTGTTCTCCGACATCCGCTTTCCTTCCCCCCGCGCCAACGGGATACAGGTGGTCAAGACCGCGCACGCCCTCGCGACCCGGGGACGCGAGGTGCGCCTTGTCGTCCGTCATTCCGATCCAAGACCCACGGAGGTCATCCTTCCCGAGTTCGGCGTCGAGCCGGTTCCGCGACTCCACGTCGACCGGCTGATCGTGGGACACGCGCCCAACTCCTCGTTCATACCGAGACTTCGGTACCTCACCCAGAGCCTGCTCATGGCGCGTCGGGCCTCGAAGCACGGCGCGTTCGTTCTCACCCGCGACCTGCAGCTCGCGGACCTTCTGCTCCGCGTCCGGTGCTCGAACCTGAGCTACGAGGCCCACGCGGTGGAGGCGGTGATGTACGACGAGCGCCACCGCCTCTACGGCCTCTCGTCCGAACCGAGTCCTTCGAAGCGGCGCCGGATCGAGAACCGCGAGCGTCGGGTCTGGACGGGTGCTTCCGGCTTCATCGCCACCACCCAGGGAATCCTCACCACGTTCGAACGGCTCTTCGGCGCGCGTCCTCGAACTGCGGTGGTCCCAAACGGCTGCGATACCCCCAAGGACCGCGAATTCACGCCCCCGTCCGAGGACCACCGGATCGTCTACGCGGGCCAGCTCTATCCCTGGAAGGGCGTCGACGTACTCGTCCAGGCCTTCGCCCGCCTCTCGAAAGGCGAACTGGTGATCGTGGGCGGGCTGAAAGGCGAGAGCGACTTCGATCGCATCCAGGGTCTCGCCCGGAGCCTCGACCTCGGCGATCGCGTCAAGTTCCTCGGGTCCCTGCCCCAGAAGGACGTGGCCCGCGAACTCGCCCGGGCCACCGTGGTTGTAGCCCCCTTCCTGAAGAGCGCCATGACCTCCGAGCACACCTCCCCCATCAAGGCCTTCGAGGCCATGGCGGCGGGGCGCCCGCTGCTCATCTCCGACACCGACGCTTCGCGCGAGATCGTGGAGGACGGCCGCACCGGCCTGGTGGTGCCGCCCGGAAACGTCGAGGCCTGGAGCCAGGCGCTGGAGCGCGTTCTCTCCGACCGGGCGCTGCAGATGTCGCTCGCCCGCGCCGCGTTCGAGAAGGCGACCCAGTACTCCTGGGCGAGACGCGCCGAGCGGCTCGAGGATTTCCTGGGGACCCTGGCGTGAGTCGCGGCACCCTTGTCGTCTTCCTCGTGGCGAGTGCCTTCACCCTGGCTCTCGTGTCCACGAAGATCCGCGGCGCGGACGAGATCGAGTACTACTCGCACCTCCGCTCCGCGGTCTTCGACCGGGACCTCGACTTCACCAACGAGTACGAGCACTTCTACAAGGCGAACCCCCAGGGCCTGCTCGCGTTCAAGGAGACCTTCCTGGACCGCCGCGAGCCGAAGACGGGACGGCCCATCAACTTCGCGCCCATCGGATCGGCGGTGGTGTGGTCGCCCTTCTTCCTCCTCGCTCACGCCCTGGTCACGAACGGCGTTCTGCGGGGACCGGCGGACGGTCTTTCTCCCGCCTACACCGGCGCGGTGGCCTATGGCTCGTCTTTCCTCGCCATCCTCGGCTTCCTCATCGCCTTCCAGACTCTCAAGAAGTACCTGGGCGTCACCGAGGGCCTTTCTCTCATCGCGGTTCTCGCGGTCTGGTTCGGAACCCCGGCCTTCTACTACATGACCGTGGCCCCGGCCTTCGCCCACGCTCCTTCGATCCTCGCGGTCTCGCTCCTGTTCTTCCTCTGGCTTCGAGCCCGCGAGAAGGACGGGGTCTTCGACTGGGTCCTCATGGGACTCGTCGCCGGCCTCGCCATGCTGATCCGCGAACAGGGCGCCTTGTTCCTCATCGCCCCCGGCCTCGACCTCGGCTTCCGGCTCCTCAAGGGCGATGTGAAGCGAGCCCTCGAGCGGGGGGTCGCGGTCCTGGGCGCCGCGGGCCTGGTGTTCGCGCCGCAACTCCTCGCCTACCAGGCTTTGAACGGTTCGTTCGGTCCCACCCAGCTCGTCCAGCGGAAGATGGATTTCGGCTCGCCCCATTTCTTCGATGTGTTGATCGACCCGGGTCACGGCCTCCTGCTCTGGACCCCGCTGCTCCTCATCGCGTTTCTCGGCCTCGTCCGCGCCATCTTCCGCCTGGGTGCGGTCGGCGTTTTCGTGACCGCAGCCCTCATCGCTCAGGTCTACATCAACGGCTCGGTCCTCTCCTGGCATCAGGCCGGGGCGTTCGGCTCCCGCCGTTTCGTGGACTCGACCATTCTCTTCGTCGTCGGTTTCGCGTTCGGTCTGATGGCGGTCACCCCGCGAACGCAAAAGATCCTCGTCGCTCTCGCCCTCTGGTGGAATCTCTCTCTCATGATGCAGTTTGGTTTGAAACTCATGGACCGTCAGCGGCTCGACTGGCCCGGCATCGCCATACGGCAGGTGACGGACGTCCCGCAGCGGATCCTCGACACCGTGAGGCTGTACTTCACGGATCCCGAAGCCCTGGCCCGAGGCAAGCGATGATCCACGCGGATTGGATGAAGCAGTTCGCCTGTCCGGTGTGTCTCGACAAGGCGGGATGCGAGAAGTGCGGGGTGGCGACCGGCGGCCACGACGTCTGCATGAAGTCCTACGCTGCGCGGGTGGCCTGCGCCTGCGGCGGTCCGAACAAGCGCGCCCTCGAGCATCGGGGCGAGGGCTTCTACTGTTCGTGCTGCCTCACCCGCTACCCCTTCGGTCCCTCGCGCGACTACGTGGATCTCCTGCCCCGCACCGACGTGGGCCGCGTCTCCCACTACGCGGATGAAGAGTTCCAGGAACGCCTCGGCGTCCGGGAGGGCCGGCCCGTGCTCTCCGCGGGAGTCAAGGCGCGGATGGTTTCGCGCATGCTCGGCCTGAAGCCGGGCGACGCCGTGCTCGACCTCGGCAGCGGCGCCGGGAAATTCGCGACTCACTTCGCGAGCGAGGGGGCTTCGGTCTGCGGCGTCGACATGGCGCCCTTCTTCCTGAAGTCGGCCATCGATTCGGTGAGCCTCGTGGTGGGCGACCTGCGACGTCTGCCCCTGCGCAAGGGAGCGACTTCGAGGGCCTACTCGCTCGACGTGCTCGAACATCTCGACGAGGCCGGGGTGCGCGAGGTCCTTCTCGAAGCCCGGCGCGCGGTCACGAAGGACGGGAAGATCTTCGTCTACACCCACGCCATGGAGTCCTCGAAGATCGCGTCGTTCCAGCGCGGTGTGAACACCTTCGCGAAGCGCCTCGGGAAGATGGGCCTCGTGGATTCCGACAAGGAGGCCATGCGGAAGAGCGACCACATCAACGCCATCAAGTCCCATGAGCACTTCGACGAGATCGCGAAGTCGGCCGGCCTGAAGGTCTCCGAGCGCGTGTACTACAACGTGTTCGCCAAGGCGGTGGTCGAGGACCTCGCGCTGAAGGTGATCGAGCAGCGGAGCCGGAAGAAATCCTCCGGGGTGTCTCCGGGCCTCGAGACGAAGGACAAGGCGGCGGCCAGTCATATCGTGGGAAGGCCCGCGCCTTCCGCCGCCGCGCGCTTCCTCGCCCGCGGCCTCACCTCGGTCCTGATGCTGGATGTCGCGCTTTTCGGCAAGATCCGCACCGGACCGTTCTTTGGAGTGCTCTCGCCGCTCTGATGCGGATCCTGTACGTCGCGTCCGATCAGACGCTTCCCGGGGAGACGGGCGGCAGCGTCCACGTCCACGAAGTCTCCCGGGAACTCGCGAAGCGGGGGCACGAGGTTCACACCGTGGTCCTGGACCGGGGCGAGGGCGACTCCCGGGGCGACGGTTATTCGATCCACCGGATCCGGTGGTCTCCGCCGCACCGCTTCTTCCGATTCCGCGCGCGCCCTCAGGTGGCGGCGCTCATCGACCAGCTGAAGCCCGATGTCCTGATGGAGCGCTACTACAACTTCGGGGGCGAAGGGATTCTCGAAGCACAGGCCGCTTCGATCCCGAGCCTCCTCGAGGTGAACTCGCCGGCGGTGGATCACCGGGGTTCGCTGAAAGCCATGCTGGACGCGGCCTTGATCACCCGCCCCCTGCGCCGCTATCGCGAACGCCTGGTCCGCACAGCGTCGGCGCTCATTTCTCCGCTCAAGGAGATCGTGCCCGACTTCGCGAGAGACAAGACCCACGTCGTCACCTGGGGCGCGAACGTCGAGGCCTTCCATCCGGGACGGAGGAGCGAGGCCCGGCGACAGAGTTGGGGCGCCGCCGCGGACACCTGTGTGGTTCTCTTCAGCGGGTCGCATCGGCCCTGGCATGGCGTCGAGACCCTGCTTGCCGCGGCGCGGTCGCTCAAGGACCGGAGCGATGTGGTCTTCGTGCTGGCCGGCGGCGATCACGCGGGAATCGCCACTGATTTCGGCGGTCGCCTTCTCGGCCGGATTCCCTACGAGGACATGCCCGAGGTCACGGCGAGCGCGGATGTCTCCGTGGCGCCTTACGACCGCTCGAAGCTTCGGTCGCTCGAACTCGGTTTCTTCTGGTCCCCCCTCAAGATCTTCGAAGCGCTCGCGAGCGGCGTTCCCACCATCACCCTCGACCTGGCACCGCTCAACGAGATCGTGCGCGCCAATGAGGAGGGTGTCTTCTTCAAGGAGAACGATCCGGGAGATCTGGCCCGCGTCATCGGCTCGCTCGCGGACGACCGCGATCGCCGCCGGACCATGGGCCGGAAGGCCCGCGAACGCGCCCCGCGCTTCTCCTGGGAAGCGCACGCCGCGCAGATCGAGTCGATCCTCGGGGGCCTCAAGGCGGCATGAAGATCGCTCTCGCGACCGAGGTCTTCCCGCCCAGGGCCGGGGGCGCCGGCTGGTCGACCCGGGCCCTCGCCCTCGCGCTCAAGGACGCGGGCCACGACGTCAGCGTGATCACCACCGCGGAAGGACCGGCCATGGAAGGCCCGGTCCCCGTGGTCCGGCTCGTGGGCGTGTCCGGTCCGTTCCGGCGCGGACGCATGGCCGAGGTCTTTCGCCAGTCACTCTCCGAGGTCGCGAGTCAGGCCGACGTCATTCACGCGCAGCACTCGTTGTCCGCGCTCGGCGCCCTCGCCCTCGAGCCGCGCCCGCGCGTGGTGGTGACGGTGCGCGATCACTGGCCGGTCTGTTTCTGGTCGACGCGGATGTCGCAGGGGAGCCTGTGCCCCCGATGCTCGACCGCGAACATGTGGCGATGCGTCGACGGGCGGCTGCCGACCCTCGCGACACCCCTCGCGATCCCGTACATGAAGTGGGACCTCTCTTCGAAACGGACCGCCTTGCGGCGGGCGGACGCCATCATCGCGGTCAGCGAGGCCATCGCTGTGGAGTTGCGCGAGGCGGCCCTTCCCTCCATCCACGTCCTTCCCAACATCGTGGATGGGGTGGAGGTCAATCGCATCGCCGCTGAACCCGCAACGATCTCCCTGCCGGATCGTTTCGTTCTCTTCGTCGGAAAGCTCGAAGCCAACAAGGGCGCTCATGATCTGATCCCGGCCATGGTCCACGCGAACACCGCGCTGCCCCTGGTCGTGCTCGGCAGCGGCTCGGAGGAACGCGCGATCCGCGACCAGGCGGCGAAACACGGGCTCGAGATCCACCTGCCGGGCTGGGCGGACCGTGACGACGTTCTGCGCGCCATGAAGCGCGCGGAAGCTCTCGTCTTCCCGTCGACCTGGCCGGAGCCGCTCTCACGGGTTCTCCTCGAAGCCCTGGCCCTGGGCACGCCCATCGCGGCCATGGACACGGGCGGGACATCGGAGCTCATCGAGGACGGAGTGTCCGGACTGCTGGCGCAGGACGTGGCGCAGCTGGGCGACGCTCTCGGCCGGATCGTTCATGATGCCGCGGCGCGTTCCCGACTGAAGGAAGGGGCTTCGTCCCGGGCCCGGGCCTATTCTCCCGCGGCCCTCATTCCCCGCTACGAGGCGCTCTATCGAGGCCCGGTCCGATGAAGGTCGCCCTGCTTTCGCGCAGCGCGCACCCCCTCCATCCGCCCGGCGGCATGGAGCGGGCGGTGTATTCGCTGGCGAAACACCTCCGGGCCCAGGGGGTGGACGTCACCCTGTTCACCCGGCCGGGGAAGAACCCCGAGGCGTTTCCGGGCCGCGTGGTCACGATCAAGTACCAGCGCTTCCATGTCGGGCCCCACGGCCGCGTCCTCGACCGCACCTTCAACTACCCGACCTTCAGCGTCCTGATGGGCCGCGAGGTCGCGGCCCGGGTGCGGGCGGGAGACATCGACATCGTGGACGCCCAGGGCCTCACCGCCCTCGGGTACGGCCGCGAGCGGCTGAAGGACCCCTCGCTCAAAGCACCCCTGGTCATGAACCCGCAAGGCATGGAGGAGCATCACGTGCGGGGCTTCAAGGCCCTGGCCCTGAGCCGCCTGAAGCAGCTCTCGAAGGAAGCGGCCCAGCTCGCTGACTGCGTCATCGCCACCGACGAGGCCACGAAGGACGATGTCCCGCGGCTCCTCGAAGTCGACCCAGGGAGGGTGCGCGTGATCCCGAACGGCGTCGATCTCGAGGAATTGCGCGCGCTCACTCCGGAGGACGCGCTGCCCTTCACCTTCGAAGTCCTGCCCTGGATGTCGATGCGCAGCCCGCTTTTCATCTCCGTGGGCCGGCTCGAGACCTACAAGGGTTTCGCGGATTCGCTCGAGGCCTTCAAGCGCGCGGCGGCGTTCCTGCCCGCGGACTGGGGCTGGCTCGTGGTGGGCGAAGGTCCCTCGCGGTTGTCCCTGCAGGCCGCGGCTTTCGGCCTCAAGGACCACATCCAGTTCACCGGCCGGGTGAGCGAGCAGAGCCTGCACGCCCTCTATGCCGGGTCCGATGTCTTCCTGCACCCCACGCGCTTCGAAGGATCGTCGCTGGTCACCCTCGAGGCCATGGCCCACGGTCTGCCCGTGATCGCCACCCGCGCGGGCGGCATCCCCGACAAGGTGAAGGACGGCGTCAACGGGTACCTCGTGAATCCCGGCGACGTCGAGGCGCTCTCCGCCGCGATCGTGAAGATGGCGAACGCACCCGAGGACAGGGCCCGCATGCGCAAGGAGACGCTCCAGCTCCTCGATCCCTTCCTCTGGCCGCACATCGCGAAGAGGGTCATCGCCCAGTACGAACGCCTGCTGCACGAAAGGAAGAAGCGTTGAACCCGGAAGAGTACCGGCGTATGGCCGACCTCGAAGGCGTGCAGTGGTGGTACGCGGGCATGCGCCGGATCGCCCGGGCGCTCCTCACCCCGCTCCTGCCCGGAGGGGTCGAGGGACGCCGCATCCTCGACGCGGGCTGCGGCACGGGCTGGAACCTGCAGGACCTTTCAAGCTTCGGCGATACCTACGGCGTCGATCTCTCCCCCCTGGCCGTGATCACCACGAGGCGGCGGGGCGGACGCGTCGCGCAGGGGAATCTGCTCGGCCTGCCCTACGCGTCGTCGAGCTTCGACGTGGTGACGTCCTTCGACGTCCTCTATCACGCCTGGATCCAGGACGACGCCCAGGCCGTGCGCGAACTGGCGCGGGTGTTGAAGCCGGGCGGCCTGATGCTGGTGAAGACACCCGCGCTCCGGATTCTCTGGGGAGCCCATGACGAAGCGGTGCATTCGCGGCATCGCTACACACGGGGCGAACTCGAGCGGCTGCTCGCGGGCGCCGGCCTCGAGCTGGTGCGGTCCACCTACGCGAACTCCCTGCTCTTCCCGGTTCTGCTCTCGCGGCGCTTCCTCGATCGGGCCCTGAACCGGCACGGTTCGGACGTGGCCCTCCTGCCTCCTCTGCTCGAGCGCCTGTTCGGCGGCCTTCTCACCGTCGAGGCCGGTCTGGTGCGCGCATTCAACCTTCCCATCGGCGCGAGCGTCTTCGCGGTGGCCCGAAAACCGGGCGCATAGAATCGGAAGAGGACTCTGATGACGCCAGAAGAATTCGAACGAGAGCGGCTCAAGAGCGCCGCGGACCTGGATCGCGTCCGGGAACGCGCCTCCGAAGAGCCCGCGGTCCGAAGCACCGAGAGCGTGCTCGGGCCCCGCGAGCCGGTGAAGGAAATCGAGAGCATCGTCCCCCGTTCTCCCGAGGCGCCCGCCTGGAATCCCCCGGCGCCGCCCGACCTCTCTCCGGTGAACGAGTCGTGGCCGGCGGGCGGTCCACGACCCTCCTCTGGAATCTCGACCCTCCTCGACGGGTCACGCGAGAAAGATCGCGAAGCCCAGGTGAAGTTCAACGCGGACCAGGTGCAGCTCGACAACGCCCTCGTCTCCTGGACCGCCGCTCATTTCGCGGCCACCCACACCCACTACGACGCGGCGATCGCGCGCATGCAGAAGCGGATGGACGACATCGACACCCGCCACCGCGAACTCGAACGCGAACTGGTCCGCCACGTGCACGACATGGCCCGCCGCATCGACGTGGTGCTCGGCGAAGGCGAGAAGGGCCGGGTCTCCCACGAGGCGGCGCTGCGGTCCATAAGAGAAAGGCTGCGGGCGCTGGAAGAGATGCTCGGGTGAAACGAGTTCTCATCTGCGCGGCGCAGGCGCCTTTCATCAACGGCGGCGCCGAGATGCTGGTGCTCTCGCTGCAGCGGGAGTTGACGCGGCGCGGGTATCTCGCCGACGTGGCCCAGGTTCCCTTCAAGTGGTACCCCCCGGAGGAGATCGTGCGCCAAGCCCTTGCCTGGCGTCTCATCGACGTCACCGAGAGCAACGGGGCGAAGATCGACCTGGTCATCCCCACCAAGTTCCCGACCTTCCTCGCCGAGCACTCCTGCAAGGTCGCCTGGATCTTCCACCAGCACCGCGAGGTCTACGACCTCTTCGGCACCGAGTACTGCTCCTTCACCAACTCGAAGGAGCACGAGGAGATCCGGGCCACGATCCACGCTCTCGACTCGAAGGCCCTTTCCGAGTGCCGGGACCGGTTCACCATCTCGCGGACGGTGTCCGACCGGCTCCGGAACTTCAATCGACTCGACTCGACGCCGCTCTACCCGCCGCCGCCGCTTGCGGGACGGTACCGGTTCGATGCCCTGGGGGACTTTCTGCTTTTCGCCGGGCGCCTCGACCGGCTCAAGCGTGTCGACCTGCTGATCGAGGCGCTCGCTTTCGCGGACCCGGGCGTGCGCCTGAAGATCGCGGGCCGCGGACCGCTCGAAGCATCATTGCGGGAACTCGCGGTGGCGCGAGGGGTCGAGGATCGGGTCGACTTCCTCGGCTTCGTGTCCGACGAAGACCTCCTGACCCTGCTCGCCACCGCGCGCGCCGCGGTCTACGCACCCGTGAACGAGGACTACGGCTACGTGACCCTGGAGGCGTTCCTCTCCGGCAAGACCCTCGTCACCACCGACGACACCGGCGGCGTCCTCGAGTTCGCCACCGCCGAGAGCGGCTTCATCGCGGGGCCCGCGCCGCGGGAACTGGGCGCGGCCATGACCCGCGCCTGGAACACGCCGCCGGCAAGGCTCAGGGAGATGGCCGAAGTCGGCCGGAAGAAGGTCGCGCCCATCCAGTGGGACAGCGTCATCGACACCCTGACCGAGTCCATCCGATAGTGAAGCCCCCAATCGAGATCTGGTCGCCGCTCCCTCCCTCGGTCTCGGGCGTCGCCGACTACGTGGAGGAGCAGCTCGAGACCCTCAACGCCGCGTTCGACCTGACCCTGTGCTCCGAGAACCCGGGTCAGGTGGATGAAGTCCTTCGCGCGCGCTACCGGATCATTCCGCAGACCGCGAGCGATGGCGCGGCCTTGCGCGTCTACCACGTGGGCAACTCGCCCCTGCACGGCTCCATCTACCGGGAAGCGCTTCGGACCCCGGGGGTCGTGGTCCTGCACGAATGGAACCTGCACGAACTCCTCCTCTCCTTCGCGGTCAGGGCGAACGATTTCGACGAGTACCGCCGGCAGATGCGACGCGAGCACGGCGAGAAGGGATCGGTCGCGGCCTCGACCATCGCCTCCGCCCTCGGCGGCCGTCATTGGACCAGCGTGTTTCCTCTCAACGCGGAGATCCTCTCCCGCGCGCTCGGGCTCGTCTGCCTTTCGAGGTCCACCGCCGAGCGTGCGGCCGCCCGCGTTCCGGGAACGCCCCTTCTGCATCTGCCCCATCACGCGCGACTGCGCGCGAACGCCGCGACCCGCGCGGAGGCCCGGGCCCGGCTCGGGTTCGACGAGCAGATCCGGATCGTTCTGGCCCCCGGCCTTGGAACCGCGTCGAAGTCCCTCGATGTGGCGAGGGCGGCCGTCGGATCGATCCGTGCGCGCGTCGAGAACGTGCGGCTGGTCACGGTGGGCGGCGGATCCGCCGAGGGACCCGCGGCCAACGCGTGGGAGCAAGCCCTGGGGCGGGTCGAGCTCGACAGCCTTGGGGACGCCCTGCTGGCCGCGGACGTGGTCCTGGCCCTGCGCTTCCCGAGCCGGGGGGAGACCTCGGGCGTCCTGATGCGCGCCCTCGCCGCGGGGCGCGCGGCGGTGGTGTCCGCGGGGTCCGCCGCGGACGAGGATCTGCCCGGAGGTGTCGTGGCTCGAGTGAACCCCGGGCCCGGAGAGGTCCGCGAACTTGGCGCGTTGCTCGAATTCCTGCTCGGCGACGAGGGCGCGCGGGCGCGGCTGGAAGCGCTCGCGCGTGAAACCGCCCTCACCCTGAAGCCCGAACCCCTCGCGGAGAGGCTCGCGGCCTTCGTGCGGGAGATCGCAGCGGACCGTCCGGAACTCGAGTCGGCGATGAGGGCCCGGGAGTCTCGCGGCCGGGACGTGCGCGGAAGCATCCGGGACGACATCGAGAGGGCGGCCGGAAGCCTCGGCCTCTCTCATCTTCCCCCGGGCGTCTTTGAGAGACTTGCGCGATTGTGACCCCCCCCGTTTCTCTCTCCGTCGTCATACCCGCGTTCAACGAGGAGAAGCGCCTCCCCGGAACCCTCGCGAAAGTGCTGGCCTTCCTGCGCGAGAGGGGCGAGACCTTCGAGGTGGTGGTGGTCGACGACGGTTCGTCCGACCGCACCGCCCTGGTGGCCCAGAGCGCCGGCCCGGAAGTGCGGGTTCTCAAGAACCCGGGCAACCGCGGCAAGGGCTATTCGGTCCGCAATGGAATGTTGAACGCGCAGGGCGCCTGGAGGCTGATGTCGGACGCGGACCTCTCGACCCCCATCGAAGACCTCGACACCCTGAAAGCCGCCCTCGCCGGGGCCGAGATCGCGATCGCCTCGCGCGCGGTCGCGGGCGCCAACGTGGAGAAGCACCAGTCGTTGATGCGGGAGAGCTCGGGGCGTTTCTTCAATCTCATCGTCCGCCTCCTCCACCTTCCCGGGATCCTGGACACCCAGTGCGGTTTCAAACTCTTTTCCGCCGCGGCCGCGGAGGCCGCCTTCCGCGATTCGAAGCTCGACGGTTTCGCGTTCGACGTCGAGGCCCTGGTCCTGGCCCGAAGGGCGGGATTCAAGGTCCGGGAGGTCGCGGTCACGTGGCGCAACGACGAGCAGACGCGGGTGAGTTTCGGACGCGGCCTCGCCGCCTTCATCGATCTCTTCCGGCTGAAGTTCAGGCGCTGAGCCCCCTGGGGGCTCAGGGTCGCGGGGGCACGCGCCGGACCGCCTCCCGCTGGCGCAGCGAGGCGACCCACTCCTCGATCTTCTGATCGAGGGCCCGGCTCTCGAGCGATTCGCGGATGGCGTCCGCCACCAGATTGAACAAAGGGGTCTGGGGATCGCGCGCGACCCGTTCATTGAACGCCGCGCGCACGGCTTCGTCCTCCACCCGCACCTGCGGACGCAGGCGCAACTCGATGTAGTTCGCGATCGCGAGTTGCACGAGCGCCTTGCGGCGCAGGGCCGCGGGGGTGAAGCCGGAACCGGCCTTTTCCAGCAGGGCCGCGATCGCGGGCGCGACTTCCTCCTCGGGCGGGGCCGCGGGCAGAAGCCTCGAGGCCTCTTCGAACATCAGGACCTCGTCGATGGCGCGTTCCGTGGCTTCCTTCTCGTCGAGTTTCAGGAGCGCTCTCGTCAACTCGACGTCGGAGAGGAGCACGGGCTTCTTGTCGACGAAGGCCACCGTGCGTTCGACCACCGTGCCCGCGTGAACGGGGCGGGCGCCCAGCGCACTTGCGAGGAGCGCCGCGGCCAGGATGAACCGGCGCGCTCTAGAAGGCATAGCCCACCGCGAGATGAAGTTCGTAACGGCCTTCCCCTGGCCGCTTGTCCAGTTTGAATCCCCAATCCAGGCGAAGGGGGCCAAAGGGACTCCGGTAGGTGAGCCCGATCCCCGCGACCTCGCGAAGATCGCTCAACTGGATCGACTGGATGGTGGGGTAGACATTCCCCATCTCCCCGAAGAGCTGGAACCCGATGGACCGGGCCAGGTCGACCCGGGCCTCGAGAGCGAAAGCCACCAGCGCGTTGCCCCCATTCGGAACGAAGATGCCCTCCGCGTTGTAGTACCCGGGCCCCACTTCGTCGGTCTTGAAGGCGCGCATCACCGACGGGCCGCCGGCGAAGAAGCGTTCGGGCAGGGGCAGCTCGACGGAGGTCCCGTAGGCGCGGGCGAGCCCGAGGCGCACCGCCCCCGCGATCACGGTGCCGGCGCGAATCTCCTCGTAGTGGGCGATGAAGGCCGCGCCCTTGAGGAAGGAGTCGCCTCCGAGTTTCGCGGCGGAAAGCAGGGTTTCCATGGAGAACACGCTGCCGCGGCGGGGGTTGATGGGATCGTTACGGGTGTCGTGGATGTAGGCGAGGGAGGGGCCGGAGATCTTTCCATCGCACAGGGTCCGATCGACTTCGGCGCAGTCCGTCTCCACGTTCTGGGTCAGGGTCTTCTGGAAGGTGTACTTGGCGATCATCCTCCCGCCCAGGGCCGGGAAGGGGGTTTCGATCTGGAAGCCCACGCGCTGGAAGTCGAAGGCCTCCCGGGAGCGGTCGTCCTCGCCGTAGACCTGCATCCTCACCGGCTGACGCCGGCCGAAGGCATAGGGTTCGGTCATGGCCAGAACGGCCTTCTTCGAGCCTCCGACCGAACTCCGGAGGAAGGTCGAGAGCGTGCGCCCCCGCCCGGAGACGTTGAGCCTCGTGAGTTCCGCGCTGGCGCGCCAGCTTTCCGTCTGCTGCCAGCCAAGGCCCGGGGTGACGGTGGTGCGCGGGCCTTCGGTCACCTCAATGATGAGATCCCTTTCGTCGGTAGCACTCGTGAGTTCTCGAACCTGGACGCTGCTGAACAGGCCCGTGGCCGAGAGGCTCGACTGGGTATCGAGGAGCTTCTGGAACGAGAGGAAATCACCCTCCTTGAGCCGGCTCTCGCGAAGCACCACCACGGGCTTCGTCACCTCGAGGCCGACCACGAGGATCCGCCCCACCCGCACCCTGGGGCCGGGGGTCACGCGGAAAATGACGTTCACCTTGGTTCGATCGTCCGAGAAATCCGCGGCGGCCTCCACCCGTGCGTCCATGTAGCCGTCGTCGCGCAGCGAGGAGATGAGAGCGGTGCGATCGCGGTTCACGTCGGTGTTGCGGAACGGCTGGGTCTCCCTCGTCTTCAGCTCGATGACCGAGTCCGGGCCGCGGCTTTCGAGGGGAGGCGCGCCCTCGATCACGACCGAACCGATGGTGGAGAGGGACCCCGGCACGATCTTGAAGGTCACCTTGGCGTTATCGGGATCGCCCGACTCCTCATGGGTGACCGAAGCGCCCGCGTAGCCCTGCTGGACCAGGTCGACGAGAAGCCGGGTCCTCTCCGCCGAGATGTCGGCGTCGATCCAGGGAACCCCCGCGGAGAGTGGGGAGGGCTCGGGTGAAGGGACACCGTCTGTCTGGTACTCGACGGCGCCCACCACCCAGGCCGCGCCGGGGCGGACCACGAATTCACCGGTCACGCGCCCGCGCGCGGGCGTTTCCTGGAAGTCCACTTCGACATCGCGGTAGCCGCGCTTGACGAAGTCCGCCTCGATCGCGGACATGGTTTCTTCAATCGCGTCCTGGGACAGGCCTTCCTGGTCGAACCGCGCTCGGGCCCTCGCCTTCTCCTTTTCGGAGAGCAGGTCGAGCTTCAGATCGAAGGGGGACCCCGGAGCCACGAAGAAAACGAGGTCGCCCGCCACACTCTCCGTCCTGATCTGCGCGCGGTAGTAAGCGCTCTTCCAGAGGATGGCGAGGAGTTCGTCCTTCCAGGCCTTCACCGTGTCGTCGGTGAGGGCATCGCCCGGGTTGGCCGGGGACTTCGGAGCGGGAAGGCTCCCCGGCCATCCGTCGATCCGGGACGACACCAAGGCCTCCTGCCGGATATCGAGCACGCGGACAACGATGTCGCGGACGACCCCGAGGGTGGAGGGTTGGCCCTGCGGGGGCCGGGCCTCCACCTCCACTGCGGCCTTGGGGTACGCGTGAGCGCGGAGCCACTGGGTCAGGCGGGCGGCCGCTTCGACGAGCGACCTCTCGCGGAACGGTTCGCCGGCGCGCAGCCCGGCGACGGTGGAGAGAGGCCTGGCGAGATGATCGGGCAGCGGAACATCCACCAGGCCCTCGGCCGGCCGGGTCACGAACATGAGTTCCCCGACCCTCGGCGTCTCCACGACGTGGAAGACCAGGTGGATCGAGCCGTCGGACTGGGCCTCCTGCTCGACCTCCACCTGGTCGAACAGGTCCATGGCGGAGAGCAGGAGGACGCTCGACCTTATGGTCTCGGGGTCGCTGGGCGCGCCGACCTTGACCGTCACGTACCCCGCCAGCGAGGAATCCGAGGCCCCCCGGACCTCCACTTTCGACACGAGGGGCGTCTGCGCCAGGGCGCGGTGGGCCGAGAGAAGGAGGGCCAGGGCAAGGACCCCGCGAAGCCGGCGCCGCGTCACTTCTTCTTTCCCAGGACGAAGCGGGCTCGCGCGTCACCCCCGAAGCCGCCGGGCTCCTGCCAGGAGCCCACGAGGGAGAACCGGTTCGACAGGGTCCACTCGACCGTCACCAGCTTGTCGGTGCCGCCCGCGACAAAGCCCGTGTAGACGACCTCGAGATCGCGGGTGACGCGCTTGCCCACGGTGAGCCGGGTCCCCGTGTGCCCGAACATGGGCGCGTTGATCGAGAGACGGGACAGGCCGATCCCCAGTTCCTGGGCGACCCGGCCGGCCGCGTCATCGAGAACGGAAGAGACGGCGCCCATGCTCGCCGCCCCCGTGGTGCTCGCGGTATTGCTCTCGTCGCCGGTGGTGAGAAGGCTCGCGATCTGGGTCGAGGTGAGGGGCGGATCCGAGGTGATCCGCGTGCTGACCTTGTCCACGGTTCCATTCGCCTGCAGGGTCAACCGATAGCTCTTCACCCGGGTGTCGGCTTCGATGTCGAAGACCGGATTGATCTCCCTGGGATTCGAGAAATTGGCGACGCCCTTGCGAACCTCGTAGGTGTTGCCCCGGAAGAAGACCTTCCCGCGCTCGAGCTCCACCCGGCCGAGAAGCTGGGGTTCGGCGGGCGAGCCGGTGAGGGTCAAATCGGCTTTCGCGACCAGGTCGGCCAGGTTGTTGTCGAGACGCAGCGTCCCCGGGGCCTTGATCGCGATATCGAGGTGCATGGGCGACGGCTTGAGGCTGGTCGTGCCCTGGCTGAAGCCGACGGTGGCGCTCGAGGCGCTCAGGAGCTCGGACGTGATCGTGTACTTCCGGGTCCAGAGCGCTTTCGACACGAGCAGGTTGCCGGTGAGCCAGTACGAATCCAGGGTGCCCTGAAGTCTCAGGGCGGCGCCGAAGGTGGACCTAAGACCTTCGGGATAGCGCAGGCCGAGCGAATCCCCGGTCATGGAGAAATCGAACGACGCGGGGAAGGGACCACCAAACGCCATCTGACCGGACACCGAAACCCGGCCGCCTCCGAACCGTCCCTCGAGGCCGGCCACCTTCGCCTGGGTCTCGCTGAAGACGATCCGGCCGTTGAGGCCGTCGAGGCCCTGGGGGAAGGTGCGGACGCGAACCGCGCCATCCTCGATGTCGAGGCCGCCCGACAGCCGTACCGCGCTGCGCGTGCCGGTCATCACGCTGCGGAGGGTGGCGGAACCGCGGAGGCGCCACTCCCTCAGGAACCCGGAGAAAACCCGCAGGTCGGTCCGGCCCATGACGGTCAGGGCGTTCGTGTCCTCGGCCCGGAGCGCCAGCTTGCCCGAGACGCTCACCGACGTGCCCTCTCCGGCAAGGGTCAGCCCGGCGATGCGCACTTCTCCCTTTTCGACGTCGATCACGGACCCCGGGGCGGCCTCGATCGCGTACTCGGGCACGGCGATGCGCAGCCGCCCATCGCGGATCTGGGCGCTGATCGAGGACGGCTCGCCGAGCGGACCGTTGACTCGCGCGTTCGCGGAGGCGGTGATGACCACGGCATTCTCGAAGCGCGACCCGAGCGCGCGCAGCACCGGGTCGACCCGCGCG
>DAORUA010000028.1:0-8339 GCA_035432945.1 Vicinamibacteria bacterium
CTCCGGCCACCCGGACGTGGCCGAATGCGCGGTCATCGCCGCCCCGGACCCGGTCAAGGGCGAAGTGCCGGTCGGCTTCGTGGTCCTGAAGGCGGGCGTCGCGCGCGAAGCGGACGCGATCGCGGGCGAGCTGATCCAGCGCGTGCGCGACGACATCGGCGCCCTGGCGTGCTTTCGCAGCGTCGCCGTCCTCCACCGTCTGCCCAAGACGCGCTCCGGCAAGATCCTGCGCGGGACCATGAAGAAACTCGCGGGCGGCGTCGACGTCGCCCCGCCCGCGACCATCGACGATCCCGCGATCCTCGACGAAGTCCGGGAGGCGCTTCGCCTGATGGGGTACCCGAAACCGCTGTGAGCCGGCGCGTCGACGTCGTCCTCGGCGTGATCTGCGCCCTGTTCGCCCTCGAGGCCGTGTTCCTCGCGCCCCTTAACGCCGATGCAGGCTACTACCTGCGGCTGGCCCACGCCCATGCCGGAGGTGCGGTGCCGTGTCGCGATGCCCCCTGCTACTACGCGCCTCTGGCTGCAGTTCCGCTGGCCCTGGCTGGAGGCGAACCGACCCTGTCTATTCTTGTGATGCAGGTGGCGGTGTTTGGGTGCGCGTTGCTGACCTTCCGCCTGGCCCGGACCCTCGGCTACGACCGACGCAGATCGACGCGCACGCTTTTGCTGTCGTGGGCGCTCCTCCTTGCCAACGACGGCCGGGGCGTGGTGATCGAGCCCTTCGCAGTCGCCTGCCTGCTGCTTGCCGCGAACTCGTTCGCGGCCGGGCGCCGTTCCGGTTCGTTCCTCCTGGCGGGATTGTGGGTGGCCCTTGGATTCTGGACGAAACAGTACGCGCTGCTCGGCTGGGTAGGATTGCTGGGGGTGAGCCTGTGGGAGGGCAAACTCCGCGCCGCCGCGGCGGTCAGCGCAGGCGTGATTCTGGGGTTGGGTGGAGGCATGCTGCTTCTCGGGCTCGTCGGCGTGGAGACGACCGGTTTGCTGGGTCTGGTACGCGCGGGCGCCTATCCCAACCGCCCCCTGTGGGAGAACCTGGCCACCGCGCCCGAGATGGTCGGCGCCGCACTCCTGGTCCTGGCCCTGTCGATCGGTTGGGTCGATCGCGGGCCTTCTTCCCCGAACGCGCGTTTGCTCGCCGCGATGTTGCTGGCCGCGCTCCTCCCTCTGTCTTTCCGCGGCTACCGCCACTACTGGCATTTCGGGATCCCGTTTGTGGTTCTACTTTTCGGCTCACCCCCTCCGCCCACGCCCCCGCGATGGGTTCTGATGGCACATCGCGCGGCTACCCTGCTGCTGGCGCTGAGCATCACCCTCGATCTGTTCCGCTGCATTCGAGATACGTCAACCGATGCGCGCTTCCAACAACGAGCCGCCGCGGAACGACTGACCGTCTCGTCCTCTGGATTCGCCAGGCCGCTCTACCTCGGCGACCCTTCACTGCTGGCCCTGGTGCGTGCTCCGATCCTGGCGCCGGTCGATGTCGGTTCCCGGTTGGCCCCATTCGGCTCGGATCAGGCGAACGCCGTTCTCGCCGCCGCGGACGGCGTGGTGTGGGACACCTCCTGGCCGGGTGCCGACGAACTGCTGCTGCGACTCTCCGCCGATCCGGCCGCCGAACTGGCCAGACGAGGGTTTGTACGAGCGCGGACCGATGGCGCCGTGCATGTCTATGAGCGGAGGAAGTGACGGTTGCGGCCCGCTGAGCCAGCCGCGCGGGAGTAGGATTTCGCGTGGCACCAAGGGCCGGCGGAAGTGATCGCGAGCGGATCGCGGCGCGGTCCCGGCTGGAACGAGGGGCATGACCGATCCGACTCTCTCCGAGGATCCGGGGCCGGCCTACAGCGAGGCCCGGACCACCCTGGCCGTGACCATCGCGGTGGCGGCCATCTCGACGGGCGCGGGCCTTCTGAACGCGACCTCCACCGGCCACAGCGAGGCCCTGGCCGGTTTCATCCTCCTCCTGGGCGGAAACGGGGCGGCGCTTGCCACCTTCCTGCTGCTGAAGCGGGGCTTCCAGCAGGCCGCCGGCCTCCTCATCGTGCTGGCCTGCGGCGGCATCACCACCGCGCTCATGATCCTCGGACTCGGCCTTCACGACGTGGCCGTCATGGGTTTCCCGCTGGTCGTCCTCATTTCCGGTCTGATGCTCCGGCGCTGGGCCTACGCGCTGGCCATGGTCGTGTGCGTCGGCGGTCTTGGCCTGGTGGCCTTGCTCGAGGCGAGGGGCCTGATCGCCACACCGTTCTCGCCCATGACATCGATCACCGATCTGCTGTCGATCCTGATGGTCCTGGCCGCGGTGGCGGCCTTCGTGCGCATGCTGGTGGCCGGCTTCCGCGAGGCCTTGGGGCGGGCCCACGCCAGCGAGAAGGCACTCGCCCTCAGCAACCAGGAACTGGAGGCGCGCGCCGCCCGCCTCGAGGCCCAGGAGCGTGAGAGAGCGAGGCTCATCTCCGACCTCGAGGCCAAGAACGCGGAGCTGGAGAGGTTCACCTACACGGTCTCGCACGACCTCAAGAGCCCGCTCATCACGGTGCGGGCCTACCTCGACTCGATCCGACAGGATCTCGACCGCGGCCAATACCAACGGGTGAGCGAGGACCTGAGGCGCGTTTCCACCGCTTCTGACCGGATGCGCGAGCTCCTCGACGGCCTGCTCAAGCTCTCCCGGGTCGGCCGAATCGTGAACGCTCCGGAGGCAGTTCCCCTGCAGGCCCTGGCCGAGGAGGCGGTGGCCATGGCCCGTGGGCGGCTGGCCGCGCGGGGCGTGGTCACCGCGGTCGCGTCGAACCTTCCGGTGGTGCGGGTGGACCGCCAGCGCATGCTCGACGTGTTCGTCAACCTGCTCGACAATGCGGCGAAGTTCATGGGCGATGAGGCCGAGCCGAGGATCCTGATCGATGCGAAGGCCGAGGACGGCCGCGTGACCGTCCGGGTGTGCGACAACGGTATCGGCATCGATCCTGCGCATCATCACAGGGTCTTTGGCCTGTTCGAGCGGCTCGACCCCTCGGCCGAGGGGACGGGGCTCGGCCTGGCTCTGGCTCGCCGAATTGTCGACGCGCACGGAGGGCGAATCTGGGTGGAGTCGGAAGGACCCGGCCGTGGCGTGACCTTCTGCTTCACCGTGCCGGAGGCGTAGCCGGATCGCGCCCGATAGATGTGGCGAAGGCGAATATACTGCGGCCCAGGGCCGCGGCACGCGCATTAATTGCGTCAAAAGGGATGACTTTGCGCCTCGGGGGCCCCGGAATGGGTGGCACTTCAGTTGCAGATAAGCAGACGGAGCCATGCGCGCCCGATCCAGCCACTGTTACGATCCCATCGATATGACGGAGGAAATCGACCGGCTTCGCAGTTCCTACGAAGCGCAGATCCGCACGCTCGGCGAACGCCTGGCGCGCCGCGAGCGGGAGCTTTCAGCGCTCTCCGAGATGGCCTCCGAGGTGCACAGCACCGAGAGCGCGCAGTCGGTGTTCGAGATAGCACTCGACAAGGTCCGGGAGAAGCTCGGAGTCAGCGCGGCCTGGATCCTGGTCGGCGAGGAAGGCGAGAAGAAGCTCGAACTCGCGGCCGCTCGCGGCGTCTCCGAGGCCTACCTCGAGGACGTCCGGCGGAACGGGCTCACCGAGTGCCTCTGCCGCGAGGTCTTCTGGTCCGGGCACTCCATGCAGGCGCGGAACACCACCCAGTGTCCGCGCATGCCCGATATCGTCGACGGGTCGGACCCTTCGGTCGCCCACGCCTCGATTCCGATGAGGTTCCGGGGAGGAAGCCGGGGCGTGCTGAACGTGGCTTCGCGGGCCGGCGCCCTTTTCAGCGAAGGGGAACTGCGCTTCCTCGAGACCCTGGGCCATCAGATCGGCCTTGCCGTGGAGCGGGCCCGCCGCGGTGAGGCGGAGAGACAGCGCCACGAGGAGGCGAGGAACGCCTACCGGGAACTGCGCGCCGCCCAGGAGCGGATCATCGAAAGCGAGAAGATGGCGCTCCTCGGGACCTTCGCGGCCGGCCTCGACCACGAGATCCGCAACCCCCTCAATTCCATCGCTCTCCAGCTCTCGGTGATCGAGCGGCGCAACGCCCGCCTGGAAACCGACATGGGCATTCGCGAGCTCATCAGCATCATCCGCGAGGAGGTGAGCCGCCTCGACGCGCTGGCCGGAGACTTCCTGCAGTTCTCCCGGGCCGATCATGTGCAGCAGGGCCTCGCGGACCTGAACGACGTCATCGAGCACGTGATCCGCCTTCTGGAGCCGCAGTCTCTGGACGGCGGCGTGGCCCTCATGTACGAGAAGCCCGACCAGTTGCCCCGCATGCCCATCGACGGCGAGAAGATGAAGCAGGTCCTCATCAACCTGGTGCGCAACGCCATCGAGGCCATGCCCGGCGGCGGCCAGGTCAAGGTCCGCGTCGAACTGCGCGGGGACTTCGCGGAGCTGAGCGTCGAGGACACCGGTCCCGGATTGCCCGAGGGCGTCGACGTCTTCCAGCTCTTCGTCACCACCAAGCCGGGAGGCACCGGGCTCGGGCTCTCGATCGCCCGTCAGATCGTGTCGCAGCACGGGGGCGTTATCTCCGCGGAGACCGGTCCCCGGGGCGGCGCGCGATTCGCCATCACCCTGCCGCTCGCGCCGAAGGAGGCCCAGCTGTGAGCATGAAGGCCCGTATCGTCGTCATCGACGACGAAGTGAACGCGGCGACCGCTCTCGAGACCCTGCTCAAGGAAGACGGGTACGAGGTCGGCTGCGCCAACGACGCGAGGGCCGGTCTCGCCCTGGTCGAGCAGATGGACGCGGACATCGTCCTCACCGATCTTCGAATGCCGGGCATGGACGGGCTCGAACTGCTCAAGCACATCAAGCAGGCTCGTCCCCAGACCATGGTGATTCTGATGACCGCGTTCGGAACCGTGAAGAACGCGGTCCGTGCCATGAAGACCGGGGCCGAGGACTATCTCGCCAAGCCCCTCGATCTCGAAGAGCTCGAGGTGGTGGTGGAGCGGGCCATCGAGAAGAAGCACCTTCTCGAAGAGACCCGGATCCTGCGGGAGCGCGTGGCCGACAAGTACAAATTCGAGAACATCCTGGGCGAAAGCCCGGACATGCTTCACGCCTTCAAGGCCATTCGCCAGGTCGCGAGTTCCAACGCCTCCGTCCTGCTCCTCGGCGAAAGCGGGACCGGCAAGGAGCTCTTCGCCCAGGCTCTGCATCAGGCGAGCCCCCGCCGCAACCGCCCTTTCATCAAGGTGGCCTGCGCGGCCCTGCCCGAGACCCTGCTCGAGAGCGAGCTGTTCGGGCACGAGAAGGGCTCGTTCACCGGCGCCATCGCCACCCGTCCCGGGCGCTTCGAAGCGGCGGACGGGGGCACCCTGTTCCTCGACGAAATCGGCGACATCTCCCTGACGGTTCAGGTGAAACTGCTGCGGTTCCTCGAAGAGCGGGAGTTCGAACGGGTGGGCGGGAACAAGACCTTCAAGGTGGATGTCCGCATCGTCTCCGCCACCCACCGGGACCTCACCAAGAAGATCGCCGACGGCTCGTTCCGGGAGGACCTCTACTACCGGCTCAACGTGGTCGAGATCCGCATTCCCGCCCTGCGCGAACGACCCGCCGATCTGCCCGTCCTCGCTCAGCACTTCCTGAAGAAGTACGCGCTCCAGAACGCGAAGGATGTCCGCAGTTTCTCCGACGAAGCGATGTCCCTTCTCCTTCGGCATCCCTGGCCGGGGAACGTCCGCCAGCTCGAGAACGCCATCGAGCGGGCGGTGGTGCTGACCGAACAGCCGGTCCTGAACGTCAGCCACTTCCCGACTCTGCGCGGCGCCCTCGAGCCGGCCGAGCATTCCGCTCCCTCCGGGATCACCATTCCCGGCAGCAGCCTGGCCCTCATCGAGCGCGAGGCGATTCTTCGCACCGTCGAATCGGTGGGCGGCAGCACGTCCCGGGCGGCCAAGATCCTGGGCATCTCTCCCCGCAAGATCCAGTACAAGCTCAAGGACTACCATGCGGACGCGAGGACTCCGGTGACCCGGCCGCACTCCGCCGCTTCCTGAAGCGGCAGGAAGACCTCGAGGCTGTCCAGCGAATAGCGGTCAGTGGATCCCGGCTTTCGCCGGGATACGCAGGGCACTGAAGTCCTCAGCGCCCTGCTACTCGTGAGCCCAGGTCGCGGTCAGGGATCCGTCGGTGTCCGACCAGCGGTAGGCGGACCGCCCGCCGAAGGCCTTCTCGATTTCGCGCACCAGCCGGTGGGCCAGCTTCTGCGAGGTGCTCATGACCTCGAGGCCGTCCTTGCCCCGGGCGATCTCGATGACCCGGCGTTCGGGCTGGGTATGGCGGGCCCGGGCCTCGACATTGGCGATGCGACGGCGGACTTCCTCCTCGTGCGCCTTCAACCAGGCGCCGCGGAGAACCACCCGGCCATAGGCCCGGCCCTCACCCACCTGGAGGCAGGCGGGGCATCGAGCGGTGAGGGCGCCTTTGTCCAGGGCCGCGGCGGTTCGTTGTCCCGAACGCCTCCAGGTCTTCAGCGAGTAGACCGCGCCGCAGGCCTCGCAGATCGTGCCGCTGCGGTACACGTGCTCGGCCGCGACCCTGGGTGACTTGTCGGCGCGCGCGCCCCGGTGATCGAGGGCGCGCTGGCGGCCATGATCGGCGGCTTTGAGTCCCCGGCTTTTCATGATTCCCCTTTCGACGCGGTCAACCGCTCCCGACTTTCCGGCTCTAGCGATGGATGGCGTCCGCGAGTTTCGCCTTGGCGTCGTCCACCGTGTCCTTCGCCTTTCGACCGATGCGCTTGCGGGTTTCCGATCCCTTGGCGGGCGCGGTCAGCGTTCCGGCCACGTATCCGATCGCTGCTCCGGCGACCACGGCTCCGACGGTCTTCGCGACCTGCTTCGTCTCTGGCTTCATGGGGGCCTCCGTTGAGATGTGAGTCGGCTTGGATCGGAGCAAGGAGTATTCCAGAGCGCGCGGGCCCGCCGGGCTCCCCCGCAAGGGGCTGAGGAGACGGCGGTAGGCGTCGTGATCGGTTCCCGGCCGTTCCATCGTTCCGTGGAGGCCGGGCGCAGACTCTGCGTCGGCGACGCCCGCTCACCGCACCACCTGCGGCCCTTGATCCCAGGCGTGTCCCAGGGGCTCAGTCGCCGACGTCGTATCGGATGCCGGTGAGGGTGAAGCGGCCGTAGGCGAAGGGGCCGTCCGGATAGTGCCAAACCGTCTCGCCGCGCGTCGCCACCTGCCGGCCCTCGAACTCGCGGTACTCCCCGAGCGGCGTGGACCAGCGGTACCGCACCAGCGTGCCGTCGTCCTGAAGCGCTCCCCGGTCCTCGGAGAAGAAGTTCACGAGCCGCCCCGCCTCGTCGAACTCGAGCGTGGCGGACACCCGGTGCGGCCCGTTGGTGAAAGCGACCGACGCGTGGCCATCGTCGAGGGGACTCCACTCGAGACGCGGGTCGGAAAGCAGGGAAGGCGCGAAGCAGCAGAGGTCGTTGAGCAGGGTCACGGTTTCCGTTCGCGCGAGTTCTTCGCTCCGGAGGTCCACCACGTTGAAGAGCGATGCCGCCCGCACGGTCATGGCCGCGCGCGCTCCGTTGTAGTCGTGAAACACCGCGACGGGCAGACCGTACATTCGCGTGGTCATGAAGAAGAGCCTCCGGGGCGGATCGAAGCGCTCGAACTGCTCGGCCGGCCCCGGCATCCCCTGCTGCCCGGGCTTCTTCATGAGTCTCGCCGCGAAGGAGAGCTGGAGATTCCGGATGGGGGGCTTCCCGAGCGAACCGGTCACCCGGAGGTAGCGCTGCACCGGGGGAGGCAAGGGAGCGATCTTCTCCGCGGTCAGCGGAGCCTCGGCTTCGCGCAGCGGATGCGCCAGCATGGAGAGCCGTCGTTGCTCCGTGTAGTCGTCCCTCAGGTTGCGCCAGAGCATGATTATTGCCTCCTCTCGCGATGGGACGGGCAGGAAGCGTGCCAGTAGGAAAGTCGTGCGCCACGGACTCGCTGGGCGCAAATACAGCGGCTAACCGGCGGACACAGCGCATTGTTTGCGCCATCCGGGCGTTTGGAGGGTCGATTTGCCCGCGACAGGCTGGTCGAGCGGGTGGCACGCGACTTGTAGTCCCAAGAGGCGGAGGTCCTGATGCCCCAGGCACGCCGAATTGTTGTTGACGGAAATGAAGCCGCCGCCGCCGTCGCGCACCGACTGAGCGAAGTCATCGCCATCTATCCCATCACGCCCAGTTCGACCATGGGCGAGTTGGCGGATTCGTGGGCGGCCCACGGCCGGCCCAACCTCTGGGGCGCGGTGCCGCAGATCATGGAGATGCAGTCCGAGGCGGG
>DAORUA010000028.1:8439-18424 GCA_035432945.1 Vicinamibacteria bacterium
CCGGACCGGCCGGCGATCCGCGGCACCGCGCAGAACCCCGACGCGTTCTTCCAGGCCCGCGAGGCGGGAAACCTGTACCACCACGCCTGCGCGGGACTCGTGCATGAAGCGATGGTTCATTTCGGCGCCCTCACCGGCCGCAGCTACGACCTGTTCGACTACGTGGGCCACCCGGAGGCGGAGCGCGTGATCGTGATGATGGGATCGGGCGCCGAGACCGCGCACGAGACCATCGACGACATGGTGGCCCGGGGCGAGAAGGTGGGCCTCGTCAAGGTGCGACTGTTCCATCCCTTCGACAAGCCGGCCTTCGTGGCCGCGCTGCCGAAGACGGTGCGCGCCCTCGCCGTGCTCGACCGCACCAAGGAACCGGGGGCGGTCGGCGATCCCATGTACCTCGAGGTGCTGGCCGCGCTGCGGGAGGCGGCCGACGAGGGTCTCACCTCCTTCAAGACCGAGCCGAAGGTGGTGGGAGGGCGCTATGGCCTCTCCTCCAAGGAATTCGACCCGCCCATGGTGAAGGCGGTGTTCGCGAACCTCGCGGAGAGCAAGCCGCGCAATCACTTCACGGTGGGCATCGTGGACGACGTGACCCACCTCTCGCTCCCCTGGGAGGTCGAACTCGACATCGAGCCTCCGGACGTGAAGCGGGCGATCTTCTACGGCCTGGGTGCGGACGGCACGGTGGGCGCCAACAAGAACTCGATCAAGATCATCGGCGAGGAGACGTCCTTCTACACCCAGGGCTACTTCGTCTACGACTCGAAGAAGTCCGGGGCCACCACGGTCTCGCACCTGCGGTTCGGGCCGCGGCCCATCCGGTCGGCCTACCTGATCAAGCAGGCGGATTTCGTGGCCTGCCATCAGTTCGAGTTCCTCGACAAGATCGACGTGCTCGAGCGCGCCGCGCAGGGCGCCGTCTTCCTCCTCAATTCGCCCCACGGGCCCGACGAGGTCTGGGAGCAGCTTCCGCGGGAAGTGCAGACGACCATCCTGAAGAAGCGGCTGAAGTTCTACGTGATCAATGCGGTGAAGGTCGCGCGCGACGCCGGCATGGGCGGCCGCATCAACACGGTGATGCAGGTCTGTTTCTTCGCCCTTTCCGGCGTGCTGCCCCGCGAGGAGGCGATCGCCGAGATCAAGCGCGCCATCGAGAAGACGTACAGCAAGCGCGGCGCGGAAGTGATCAAGAAGAACTTCGCGGCGGTGGACGACAGCCTCGCCCACCTCTACGAAGTGCCGGCGCCCACCGCGGTGACGGCCACGCGAGGAAGACCGCCGATCGTGTCCGACCTCGCGCCCGACTTCGTCAAGCGGGTGACCGCGGTGATGATGGCGGGGAAGGGCGACCTCCTGCCCGTGAGTGCTTTCCCGGTGGATGGCACGTGGCCCACCGGCACCGCCCAGTGGGAAAAGCGCAACCTGGCCATGGAGATCCCGGTGTGGGACGCGAAGGTCTGCATCCAGTGCAACCAGTGCGCCATGGTGTGCCCGCACGCCGCCATCCGGGCCAAGGTCTATCCGCCCGCGTCCTTGAAAGGCGCCCCCGCCACCTTCAAGTCCGACGACTACCGCTCGAAGGAACTGGTCGGCCAGAAGTACACGATCCAGGTGGCCGCGGAGGACTGCACGGGGTGCGGCCTGTGCGTTCACATCTGCCCGGCCAAGGACAAGACGAATCCCCGTCACAAGGCCATCGACATGACGCTGCAGCGCCCCCTGCGCGAGGCCGAGCGGGAGAACTACGCCTTCTTCCTCGACCTGCCCGAGGTGGACCGCGCGGCTCTCGGGCGCGTCGATCTCAAGACCTCGCAGTTCCTCCAGCCGCTCTTCGAGTACTCGGGCGCCTGCTCGGGCTGCGGGGAGACGCCATACATCAAGGCCCTCACCCAGCTCTTCGGGGATCGCGCCATGATCGCGAACGCCACCGGCTGCACGTCCATCTACGGCGCGAATCTGCCGACCACACCGTACGCCATGAACAAGGACGGCCGAGGGCCCGCGTGGGCCAACTCGCTCTTCGAAGACAACGCGGAGTTCGGCCTGGGCATGCGCCTCGCGCTCGACGCGCACCTCATGCAGGCGACCCATGTGCTGCAGCACCTCCGCGGCCAGATCGGCGGAACCCTGGTGGCGGAGATCCTGGGCGGCGGTCAGGAGGACGAAGCGGCGATCGCGGTGCAGCGCGCGCGGGTGCGCGAACTGAAGTCGCGGCTCGCGAACATCAACAGCCCGGAAGCCCGAAGGCTCGAGACCATGGCCGACTACTTCGTCCCCAAGAGCGTCTGGCTCGTGGGCGGCGACGGCTGGGCCTACGACATCGGTTTCGGCGGACTCGATCACGTCCTCGCCAGCAACCGCAACATCAACGTCCTCGTGCTCGACACCGAGGTCTACTCGAACACGGGCGGACAGCAGTCGAAGGCCACGCCGCTGGGCGCGTCGGCCAAGTTCGCGGAAGCGGGCAAGGAGATACCGAAGAAGGACCTCGGACTCCTGGCCATGAGCTACGGCCACGTCTACGTGGCCCGGATCGCCTTCGGAGCGAAGATGGCCCAGACCATCCAGACCCTGCAGGAAGCCGAGGCCTATCCCGGTCCGTCGCTGATCATCGCCTACTCCCACTGCATCGCCCACGGCTACGACATGGTCAATGGCGTCGATCAGCAGAAGCTGGCTGTGAGTTCGGGAATCTGGCCGCTGTATCGCTACGACCCGCGCCGGGTGGCGCAGGGCCAGCCTCCATTGCACCTCGACTCGGGACCGCCCAAGACCCCGCTTTCGGAGTACGTGCGCAATGAAGGACGCTTCAAGGTGGTGGAGAAGTCGGATCCGGAGAGATTCAAGCGCCTGCTGAAGAACTCCGAGAGGATCACCCGGCAGCGTTACGCCGTCTACCAGCAACTCGCCGGGATCACGGTGCCGCTCTTCGAGACCGCCGGCCAGCCCGTCGAGAAGCCGGCCGAGGAGGCAAAGTGATGAACCTGAACACCCCCTACCTGGGCCTCGATCTGCCCCATCCGCTCATCCCTGGGGCCTCGCCCCTGTCCGACACCATCGACTCGGTGCGGCGGCTCGAGGACGCGGGCGCGCCCGCCATCATCCTGCGCTCCCTATTCGAGGAGCAGATCGAGCGCGACCAGATGGCGGCCCTGCAGGCCGAGACCCACGAGCAGTCGTTCGCGGAGGCGCTGACCTACTTCCCGACGCCCCAGTCCTTCGTGTTCGGTCCCGATGAGTATCTCGAACACCTGCGAAGGGTGAAGGTGGCGGTGTCCATCCCCGTCATCGCGTCGCTCAATGGCGCGACGCCCGGGGGCTGGCTCGAGTACGCGCAGCTCATGGAGCACGCGGGCGCCGACGCGCTGGAGTTGAACCTGTACCGGGTCGCCTTCGACATCGCCCTCAGCTCCCAGGCGGTGGAGCGCGAGGCGGTCGAGGTGGTGCGCGAGGTGGTCCGGATCGTCAAGATCCCGGTGGCGGTGAAGCTCTCGCCCTTCTATTCGTCGCTCGCCCAGTTCGCGACCCAGCTCGACGAGGCGGGGGCGAAGGGACTCGTGCTCTTCAACCGTTTCTACCAGCCCGACATCGACCCCGAGACCCTCGACCTGAACCGCAGCCTCAATCTCTCCGATGCCCGCGAGCTGCCCCTGAGGCTTCGCTGGCTGGGCGCGCTGTCCGGCCAGACCAAAGGCTCACTCGCGGTGAGCGGCGGCGTCCACAGCGGCCGTGACGCGATCAAGGCGGTGATGGCGGGCGCCCACGGCGTGCAGGTGGTCTCCGCCCTGCTCCAGCATGGCCCCGAGCATCTCAAGGCGATGCGCAAGCAGATGGAGGACTGGATGCAGGAGTTCGAGTGGGAGTCCCTGGCGCCCATGCGCGGGAACATGAGCCTCAAGCGGTGCCCGGATCCGACCGCGTACGAGCGCGCGAACTACGTGCAGATGCTCCAGAGCTTCCGCCCGAGCTAGCTCACACCCACCACGTCCGCGAGCACCTTCGGGTAGTTCACGTTCGGCCGCCCGGAGAGCCCCAGTCCTTCGATGACCGCGCGCATGGCCGCGTGATCCTCACCCTCGACACAGGCCGACTCGAGCAGGGCGCCGTTCAGGTAGACCTTCGCGTATTCGCAGATGACGCCGTCGATGGTGAAGCCCCAGCGCATCTTCTCGACCGTGACCGGGACGAGGTCCGGGTGCTTGCGAATCGCGCCCAGGAACGCTTCGAACGTGCAGGTCTCCCGGCCCGCGAGTTCAGCGGGCAGGTCGGCCTTCAGCTGGGCCATGATGGCGGCGAGGTCCTTCTTCGAGACCGGGAACTTGAACTTGCCGCGGGGCTGGAAGATCTCGTAGCCCTCATCGGTCTCCCCGGTCTTGACCTTGATGTCGAGGAGACCGTCCCGCACCTTCACGTTGACGCCCTGGGTATTGCGCGAGACGAAGTAGGTCTCGGCCGGGAGGGAGCGCGCGTGCTGGAGGAGGGTCTTTCCGTTCCACATGCGGGTGTTCACCGCCTCGATGATTCCGTGGCCGAATACACGGAACTCGGCGCGCGGCCTGATCTTCGCCGCCTCCTCGGCGGTGGTCGCGGCGTTCGTCGTTACCGAGACGGTCATGGGGGGCTCCTTTGGCAGGACCGAGCGGGGCCGAACGACCAGCGAGGCCTACTTCTTCGACCAGGTCGTGTAGGGATTCTTGAGCAGGTTCGAGTTGTAATACCGGGGATCGCTCGAGACCTCGATTCCGACCCAGTCCGGCAGGTCCACTTTGGCGTCGGGCGTGGGTAACTCGATCTCGGCGACCACCAGCCCCTCGTTCTCGCCGTGGAAGACGTCGATCTCCCATGCGCGCCCGAGATGGTGCTCCACATGACGGTGCTTGTCGATGAGGGGCCGCTCGCAGAGTTGGTTCAGGATGAGCCCCGCGTCCTCGAGGGGAATGCCGTACTCGAACTCCGCGCGCGTCACCCCGCTGGTAGGGCCCTTGATGGTCAGCTTGGCGACGCTGCCCTCGATGCGGACGCGGACCACGCGTTCCTTCTGGGAGTTCAAGTAGCCCTGCTGGAAATGCGCGCCCGGGCCCTTGGGGGTCCAGGCGCCGGGCTTGACCAGGTACTTTCTTTCGATTTCTGTCGCCATGAACGGACCCTAGGCGATCTGGCCGGGTGTGGCGAAGGTCTTCACGTCGCCGCCAGGGATCTTCATGGGTGTGTTTCTCCCGAATCCGTCGTGACGCGCTTGCGGGGCGCTCTTCGATCGTGCGAAGGAGCATCAGGCGTGCCAGAGCCGCTGGCCACCTCCGGCGTGTGCGTCTCAAGCTGTTTGTTCTGATCGGGTAGGACCAGGGCGTATCCGGATTCCGGGCTTGCGCCATCCCTCCTCTTCAGGCGCAAGGGTTGCGGCACATTCGTAAGCCTTACGCAGGCGCTTCGTCGGGACGGCACGGTCGCGTCGCGCGTCCACCGCCCCCCTTGCCTCAAGGGTCAACCCGGGCACGACTTAGCGAGCCTGGAGGGGCGAATGCGGCGTGGCATCGCGATTGCTCATCCTTTCTGGTGCGAGGTGAACGTCATGACGACCACCCGGACGCCTATCCAGCGGATCCTGTTCCCGACCGATTTCTCCCCGTTCTCCGCCCACGCCCTTCGCCATGCCGTGGCGCTGGCCCGCCGGTTCAAGGCGAGACTGAAGGCCGTGCACGTGATACCTCACATGTTCCCGTCCGGCGACTCCGACTACTTCGCGGCGCCCTGGCTCATGACCCCCGAGACGCGGCAGCGCATCGAAGAGGAGATGCGCCGCTTTCTCGCGCCGGTGCGCGAGGCGCGCATCGACCACGAGACCGAGGTGTGCGAGGGAGATCCCTGGCGCGAGATCGTGTCGCTGGCCGAGGAGATGCCCGCCGATCTCGTGGTCATGGGAACGCACGGCCGCGGCGGTCTGGAGCATCTATTCCTGGGTTCGGTGGCCGAGAAGCTGATCCGCCGCCTGCCCTGTCCGGTGATGACGGTCTGCCACGAGGAAGGGCGGACATGGGAGGCGCCCGGGCTCATTAGCCGGATCCTGTGCGCGACCGACTTCTCCGAGACCTCGGCGGAGGCGCTGCAGATGGCGATGACATTCGCGGGCGAGGGTCAGGCGCATTTGACCCTGCTCAACGTCGTGGAAGGCACCCCGGAGTTCGGCGACCTGACCTACATCGCCCTGCCGTACATGGGCCCCTTGCGTCAGGACCTCGAGAAGGCGGCGCGAGAGCGCCTGCAGAAGATGGCGGAGGGCGCAGCGGACATGGGAGTGCAGGTGGACACGCGGGTGACCTTCGGACGGGCCTACAAGGAGATCCTGAGGATCGCCGCGGAAGAACGGGCTGACCTGGTGGTGATGGGGGCGCAGGGGCACGGAGTCATCGAGCACATGCTCTCGGGCTCGAACGCGCAACACGTGATTCGTGGAGCCACGTGTCCGGTGCTGACCGTTCGTCCACTCCGGGTCGGGCGCCGGCCGGAGACCAAAACGGTTGGGCTCACCCTCGCCGCCACTGCCGCTTCACAGAAATGAACGGAGATGCCGCCATGCCCGCCAAGCACCTGTCCGTCAGCACCCAGCCCACCCGAGAGCTGCCGCGGCCGGAGCCCCTGGTCACCCGGGTGAAGCACATCATGACCGTGGATGTGGTCTCGGTGTCGCCGAGCGCGTCGGTGGGCCGGGTCGCGCGGCTCATGCACGAGAGAGCGATCAGCGGCGTCCCGGTGATCGATATCGACCGGCGGGTGGTCGGGATGGTCACGGATCTCGATCTCATCCTTCTCAACACGCGCATCGAGGCCCCGCATTTCCTGCCCCTCCTCGACGGCCGGATCCCCCTGGAGACGCCCTCGCACTTCAAGAAGCGCATCCAGCATGCCGCGGGCACGACCGCGAAGGATCTCATGACCGAGAGCGTGGTGACCGTGGGTCCGGAGGAGGACGTCGAGACCCTGGCTGCCCTGATGGTGAAGGAACACGTGAACCCGGTGCCGGTGGTCGAAGAGGGCCGCCTGGTAGGCGTGGTGAGCCGCGCCGACCTGATCCGCTGGATGACGCGCGACGACTGACCGGACCATTGAAGAACGAGGAGGTGCCCTGGCCATGACCAGCGCAAGCATCGATCGCATCCTCTGCCCGACCGATTTTTCGGTGTTCTCCAGCCAGGCGCTTCGTCACGCCATGGCTCTCGCCCGGACCTTCCACTCCCGCCTCCTTGTCGTCCACGTGATTCCCGGCGGCGTCCCCGGCGTCGATACGGTGTACGGGGGCGCGCCCTGGCTGCTTGCGCCCGAGGACCGGGGGCGCGTGGAGGAGGAGATGCGCCGCTTCCTCGAGCCGGCCCGCGAGGCCCGCGTGGATCACGAGACCGAGGTGCGGGAGGGCGAGCCGTGGCGCGAGATCGTGAGCGCGGCCGCCGAGCTGGGGGCCGACCTCGTGGTCATGGGCACCCATGGACGGGGCGGCTTCGAGCACCTGGTCCTGGGCTCGGTCGCCGAGAAGCTGGTCCGCCGCCTGCCCTGTCCGGTGCTCACGGTCTCGCATGAGGAAGCGCGGACCTGGGCCGCCCCCGGCCTCATCACCCGGATCCTCTGCGCCACCGACTTCTCCGAGATGTCTGCGGAAGCTCTCCGTGCGGCCCTCGCTTTCGCGGAGAAACACCGCGCTCCCATCACCCTGCTCCACGTAGTCGAAGAACTGCCCGATCGCAACGCCGCCGCGCATCGGGCCCTCCTGAACCTCGAAGGCCTTCGCGCCGATCTCCAGCGGCGGGCCACGGAACGACTGCGGCGGATCATCGCCGACGTCGCCGCGCCGCATGTCGCCTTCGAGACCCGGGTGGTCGCGGGCTGCGCCTACAAGGAAATCCTTCGCGCCGCCGCCGAGGAGCGCGCGGACCTGGTCGTGATCGGCGCGCAGGGTCACGGCGTCCTCGATCACCTGCTCTCCGGATCCAATGCCCAGCACGTGATCCGGGCCGCGACCTGTCCGGTGCTCACCGTTCGCCCGGCCGGAGCGAGGCCGCCCGCGCACGATTCCAGGAGGGCAAGCCTGAGCCTGGCCATGACCACCTGAAGGAGGCCGAAGATGAACCGAAAACGGCGATCGACCGAAGTGCCACAACCCGCGCCCCCGACCACGGTGCGGGAGATCATGACCACCGACGCGGTGACGGTTCCTCCCGATGCCACGGTGGCCCGCATCGCCCAGCTCATGGACGGCCGCGGGATCAGCGGCCTGCCCGTGGTCGACGGCTCTCGCAAGGTTGTCGGCATCGTGGCCGACGCGGACCTCGTCTCCCGCAACACGCGAATCGACATGCCGCCCATCACCGCGGTGGCCGAGGACGGATCGGTCGCGGAACTCCCGCCTGATTTCCGGGTCCGGCTGCGCCACAAGGTGGGCACGCGGGCGAAGGACGTCATGACCACGAGAGTGCTCACGGTCGGACCGGACCAGGATGTCGAAGCGCTCGCTGAGATCATGGTGAAGAACGGCATCAACATGATCCCGGTCGTCGAAAAGGGCCGTCTGGTCGGGGTGGCGAGCCGCGCCGACGTGATCCGCTGGATGACTCGCGAGGAGCCGCCGGCAGTCAAGGTCGCGTCCTGAGCGCGCGCCCTCGAGGCGGCGGGCGGCCTCTCGAGGCGATGACGTATGGCTGAAGCGGTCCTTCGCGCGCGGGGTCTCAACAAGACCTACCGAATGGGTGAGGTGGAGGTGCAGGCGCTTCGCGACGTCGACCTCGACCTCAACCGCGGCGAGATGTTCGTCCTCCTCGGCCCCTCGGGCAGCGGCAAGTCCACCCTCCTGAACATCCTGGGCGGACTGGACGTGCCCACGAGCGGCACCGTCCATTTCTTCGATCACGATCTGACCGCCGCGGATGAGCGCGAGCTCACGCGCTTCCGCCGCGAGCACGTGGGCTTCGTGTTCCAGTTCTACAACCTGATCCCGAGCCTCACCGCGAAGGAGAACGTGGCTCTCGTGACCGAGATCGCGGAAGCTCCCCTCGATCCGGCCGACGCGCTCCGCCTGGTGGGCCTGGGCGGCCGGCTCGATCACTTCCCGGCCCAGCTCTCGGGCGGGGAACAGCAGAGGGTGGCAATCGCGCGGGCGGTGGCGAAGCGCCCGGACGTGCTGCTCTGCGACGAGCCCACCGGCGCCCTCGACCTCGAGACCGGCAGGCTCGTGCTCGACGTTCTCGCGCGCGTGAACCGCGAGATGGGAACCACGGTGGCGATCATCACCCACAACGCGGCGATCGGAAGGATGGCCCATCGGGTGGTGCGCATGCGCAGCGGGGCCGTCGCGAGCGTGGAGGTGAACGAGCGGCAGGCCTCGTTCGAGGAAATCGAGTGGTGAGATGAAGGCCCTCCAACGAAAGCTCTGGCGCGATCTCTGGCACATGAGAGGCCAGGCCTTCGCGGTGGCCATGATCGTGGCTTCGGGGATCGCGAGTTTCGTCACCGCTCGCAGCGCCTACGACTCGCTGTGGAACTCGCACATCGACTACTACCGCAACTACCGCTTCGCCGACGTGTTCGCGAGCCTGACCCGCGCGCCCCTCTCCGTGGCTCCGCGCATCGCGCGGATTCCCGGGGTGGAGGTGGTGGAGGCGCGGGTGGTCCTGGGCGTGACCCTCGACGTTCCGGGCCTCGACGACGTGGCCTCGGCCCGGTTGATCTCGGTTCCCGACCGGGGTCAGCCGGACCTGAATCGCCTGCACATCCGGGCCGGACGCTATCTCGATCCGTCGCGCTCGGATGAGGTCCTGGTCAGCGTCGCGTTCGCGGAGGCGAATGCTCTCGGGCCGGGAAGCACCCTCGATGCGCTGATCAACGGGCGATGGCAGCGCCTCCACGTGGCCGGCCTCGCCATGTCTCCCGAGTACATCTTCGACATTCCCGAGCAGGGCCTCCTTCCGGACAAGCGCCGCCTCGGTACCTTGTGGATGGCCGA
>DAORUA010000029.1:0-2197 GCA_035432945.1 Vicinamibacteria bacterium
GTGCTGTGCACCCTGCCCGACTCGATCCTCAAGGGCACCTCGAACCAGAAGCTCCTGAAGCAGCTCCTCCGGAGCTGCCCGCAGGCCAAGATCATCGTGGCCTCGGAGACGATCTCGGGCGCCCGGGCCCTGTACGAGGCGGGGGCGCATTTCGTCTTCGTCCCGCGCATCCACTCCGCGCATCGCATGGCCGAGGTCATCCGCACCGCGCGCGAGGAAGGGCTCGATCAGGTGAGAGGCGAGGAGATTGCCGCCCTTCAGGGTCGCGATGAGGTGTTGTCTTAAATTCGCTCTCCGACCTCGTGGACGAGGGCGGCGAAGAGGGTGATCACGTCGTCGTTGGCGCGGCGGAGTCTCGAGGCGAGATTGCTCGCGATCCTGCGGGTGACGGAGAGGCCGGCCACGGGGTTCGCGTCGCCGAACTGGATGAACCGGTCGCGCTCGATCACGATCACTTCGCACTCGGTCTCCGCGGTGACCGTGGCCGAGCGCCGGTCCGAGTCGAGCAGCCCGAGCTCGCCGAAGAAGTCGCCCCGCTCGTGGGAGAGAAAGGTCACGGTGTACCGGTCGTCGGCGGGCGTCTTCTTCTCGACCCTTACGCGGCCGCGCATGAGCACGAACATGGATTCGCCCAGCGAGTCCTCTTCCACGATGGCCCGGCCCTTCGGGACCTTCTGCACCCGGCACACCGAGGAGAGACTCTCGATCGCCTTTGGGCCCAGTCCGGTGAACAGGGGCGAGGTCTCGAGGTGTTCCGCGATCCGCTTGTGGTCGTCGGCGGTCATGAGTTCGCGCCCGCGGGCGTCCCCCGTCCGAGGACGATGGCGAGCGATCCCTCGCGCACCACGTAGCCATCCTCGGGATTGAGCACCGGGCGGTTCGGCACCATGGTCTTCACCCGTTTGAGATTGTCGACCAGGGTGCTCACGTACGAGGTTTTCTGCGCGTCCCGGAGCGCCTGGCGTTTGATCTCGATGGCGCGTCCGGTGTTCTCGAGCACGCCCAGGAGGAGGCGCCCCTTTGACTGCATGTGGAGCCGGAGGTCGGCGAAGGGGCGCTCGAGGAACTCCACGGGAATCTCGGTGGTCTGGAGGCCCTTCAGGTCCGACAGGTCCAGCATTTCGTGCAGGACCTTGGAGATCCCCTCCGAGACCGTGGCCGAGACCAGGAGGAACCGGCTGTACTCGCGCGAGAGGATGACCTCGTCGCACTTGGCGAGCTTCAGGTGCTCGTCGTACTTGCTGTCGATCACCTCGGCGCAGGTGTAGACCTCGGGGGCCAGGTTCTTGAGGGTCATCACCGCCATGACCGTGCGCGCGTCCTTCTCCTGATCCGATCTCGCCAGGCTCTCGTCCGCGAGCACGAGCACGCGGGCCGCCCGCGCCACGTTCGCCCGCTGGATCACCATGGGGTCGACCACGTCGCCGCGCAGGAAGAGCACGCCCGGAAACCCGAGGCGCAGTTCCTCGACCACCGCTTCCTCGGTCTGGGACACGATGACCAGCCGTTCCCGTGGGAGGGTGGGGTTGACCTTCAGGATGCCGGCGATGAAGCCCGACATGTCGGCCTTGTGGCCGAGGATCACGAAGTGGCCCGAGAGATGTTTCGCGTCGCTCAAGCCGCGGCCCTCGCGGATGCGGCGCTCGACCAGGATCGCGGAGATCTTGCCCATGAAGAGGCCGACCAGCCCGATGCCGAGCAGGATGACCGCGCCGCCCACCAGGCGCCCCGCGTTCGTGACCGGGAACGTATCTCCGTAGCCGATGGTGGTGACGGTGACGAGGGCCCACCACAGCCCGTCGCCGTAATCCTGAAGTGCCGGGTTCTGGTCGCGCTCGAAGTGGATGATCCAGAAGTCGGCGAGGACGAGGAGGGCGGCGAAGTAGAGAAAGAGGCGGGGAACATCCTCGGCCTGCAGCCTCTCCCAGAGCGTGCGCGCGTCATCGAATGCCCGCTTTTTTGGTTCGCCTTCATCGTGTCTCTTTGGCACCGGCAAGGCGAATTTAGCGCCTTATCGGAGCGAACTGGGCCGGACGGGCGGGACGCGGGGCAGGGGAGCCGGCGCGGGAGCCGTGGGCCTCTGGCCGTACATCGGCGGAACCACGTAGCACGAGGCCCCCGCGCATCCCGCGGTGTAGCCCCCCCATCCCGGCGAGCCGACGAGGATGCCCCCGTAGCCCCAGACCGGAAGTCCGGT
>DAORUA010000029.1:2297-17706 GCA_035432945.1 Vicinamibacteria bacterium
TCGTTGCGAAGACCGTTCTCACCCGCGAACCGGGCGAGTTCCATGAGGGCCCGGAGGTCCCCAGGCACGAGGGCGGCGAGCCGCGTCCGGTACTCCGACAGGGCGCTTTCCCGGCGTTCGATGCGCAGCACGCTGCTTCTCGGGACGCTCAACTGCCCCATGCCCACGTCGATGGTGAGGGTCTCCGCCGTTTCCTTCACGAGGACGCCGTCGAGACGTCCGCCCGTCCTGAGGTGAAGGACATCGGCGTTCGCGACGCCGGCGAGCAGGGTGAGAGTGACGAGGGCGACCCTGAGGGCCCGAAATCGCTGATTCATCTGTCACCTCCCGCGGCCACAAGTCCGGCGAAACCAGACTATGCCACGATTCAAGCAAATCATGTGCCGGACTAAACCTCTCGTCTCTCCCCCCAGTCATACTGTTCGACGGGCCGAGACCGGTCCTCAAGGAGTGCTAAGTCCAATGAAAACTTCCCTTTTCCTGAATTCCCTCGCGGCGGCCCTTCTGCTCACGCCCGTCCTCGTCTCCGCTCAGACGCAGGATGTGCAGCCGGCTCGGCCGATGCCGCGGCGTCAGAGTCCCGGGCAGCCTCCCCAGGCCGGTCCGATGGGGCCGATGGGCCAGATGGGTCCGATGAAGGCCCGCCGGGACATCAAGGCGGAACTCGGCCTCACCGACGTCCAGCAGGCCGACATTCGCAAGGCGATGGAGGCCGCGCATCGCGATCGCCTTCGCAAGTCGACCGACCTGAAGATCGCGAACTTCGACCTCAAGTCCCTTCTCCGTGCGGAGAAGATCGACGAGAAGGCCATAGCGGCGAAGCTCGCCGAAGCCCAGGCCGCCCAGGGCGCCCTCCTCAAGCTGCGCATCGACAGCGCGCTTGCCATGAAGCGGGTCCTGACTCCCGAGCAGCAGAAGAAGCTCACGGAGATCCGCGCCGAGAATGGGCGCGAGCGCATGGGCCAGCGGATGATGAAGCGCGGCATGCGGATGCATGGGGGCGCCATGGGACCGCACATGATGCCCGGGATGGGAATGCGCGACGACGACCTGGACCTCGACCTCGATCTCGAGGATGAAGAGGGCCCGGACCCCATCGGAGACATCCGCTAGGCGCCTTCCGCGTCCCCCGGGAACTGCTGAGAGAATCCTCGATGCTTGCGCAAACCGAAATCGCTCCTCCGGGCTTCGCCATGACCCGTCCGCTCGTCGAGTCCAGGGACGATGCGCGCGATGCGGCTCGCCTCGAGGAGCGCGCGGCCATCGAGGCCTGCCTTTCGGGAGACGCCTCGTCCTTCGATGTCCTCGTGGTTCGCCACCAGAAGTCCATCCAGCGCGTCTGTTACCGCTTCACCGGCAACACCGAGGACGCGGCCGACCTGACCCAGGAAGTCTTCGTGAAGGCCTACCGGTCGCTTCCGAAGTTCCGGGGCACCAGCGCCTTTTCGACCTGGCTCTACCGGATCGCGGTGAACGCCTGCCTCTCCTTCAAGGCCTCGCGCAAGAACCGCGCGGAAGACTGGGACGAGGATCACGACATCGTGGCCGAGGGCCCGACCGCCGAGGAGTCGCTCGACTCGAGGATGAACGCCGAGACCTTGCGCAAGGCCCTCGACACTCTCCCCGAGAAGCAGCGGGTGACCGTCATCATGAAGGTGCTGGAAGAACGGACCCACGCCGAAGTGGCCGAGATTCTCGGCTCCAATGTGGGTACAGTTAAGGCCAACCTCTTCTTCGCCATTCGAAACCTCCGGAAACAACTCTCCAGGTCGCAGTCATGAACACCCATCGTCATCTTTCAAGCGAAGAGATCTTCGAGCAGTTGACCGGCGGGGACGCGACTCCCGCGGGCGTGGCGGGCTGCGCGTCGTGCGAGGCCGAGGCGTCGTCGCTTTCCCTCTTCCTCGCCGAACTGAAGCGCGTCGATGCCGGGAGCGCCGCCACCACGGAGTGGGACGACCTCCTGATGCGCCGGCGGATTCGCGAGGCGGTGGCGGAGGAGAAGCCGCACGGCCGCTCCGTCTTCGATCGTTTCCTCATCCTGCGGCCGGTGTTCGTCTCCGCCCTGGTCGCGAGCATCGCCCTCGTGGTGTGGAGCCCCCTGGCCTCGCGGGTCGCGGACCCGGGGACCCGGATGGTCTCGATCGCGCCCGGCGCTTCCGCGCGCATCCCGTCGTGGACCCCGCTTCCCGAGGAGTCTGAAGACGAAGGCCTCGCGGTGCTCGCGGAATGGACGCCGAACGCCGACGAGGTCGCGATCGCGAGCTGCCACTTCGCCTGCCTGTCCGGGCTGAGCGATCACGAAGAAGAGATCCTGCACGCCGCCACCTCGACCGCCCCGCGGTCTCCTCTCACCGAAGCCAGCCCCCTATGACCCGACGATTCGATATTCCCAGGCTCGCGCCGCTCCTGATGGCGGGCGTTCTCGCCCTGTCCGGGGGAGGGGCGGGCGCCGATGACCAGACCCCGGCGCAGGCCCAGACCCAGCCTTCCCCGAAGGCCCCGAAGACCGAGCGCCGCGAGTCCACCGACCAGCCCGCCGGGCATGTGCCCGTCCTGCGCGATGAGACGTTCCGGTTGATGGACGCGTACCTCATCAGCAATCTTCAGGAGAGCGTGGGCCTGACCGACGAACAGTTCGCGAAGGCCATGCCCCTGGTCAAGAAGCTCCAGTCGGACCGGCGTGATTTCGCCCGGAGGCGCATGCAGGCGCTCCGAACGCTTCGCAAGACCCTGTTGTCCGGTTCCGCGACCGAGGCCAGCGTCGCCGATCTGCTCAAGGAGGTGAAGACCGCGAGTTCCGAGGAGCGTGCGGCCACGATCCGGAACACCGAGGCCCTCGACGCGGCGCTGACTCCGCTCCAGCAGGCGAAGTTCCGGGTCTTCGAGGCCGAGGTGGATATCCGCCTACGGCACCTCCTGGCCCGCAGCCAGGACAAGGACCGCACGCCGGTTCGCTGAACTCGAGGACTCCAACCCAAGGCGGGCTCCGCCTCGGTAAGTTCAAACCGGGTAGTGAGTTAAGGGCGCGGCCTCCGGCCCGGCCGGTGCGCCGTGTTAGACTCCCGCGCCTCAGAAGACGCTCGTTTCCAAGTCTCCTGCGCAATCCAAACCCTCCCAAAGTCCGCGTCGCGCCATGACCCACTCGACTCTTCTTGAGATCGCTCCGCAAGACGTTCATCAGGTGGTCGCCCGTCATCTGCTCGTCGATGCCTTCGACTTCGTCTTCGATCTCGAAAAGAGCCAGGGAGCCTGGCTCCATGATTCCAGGAGCGGCCGCAAGCTTCTGGATTTCATGACCTTCATCGCTTCGTCGCCCATCGGGTACAACCATCCGAAGGCGAAGGACCCGGACTTCCTCGCCCGGCTCCTGAAGGCCGCGCAGGTCAAACCCTCGCTTTCCGACGTGTATTCGGTCGAGTACGCGAGCTTCCTCGAGACCTTCGCGCGGGTGGCCATGCCCGCCTACCTGCCCCATGCGTTCTTCGTCGAGGGCGGCACCCTCGGGGTCGAGAACACGCTCAAGGTCGCCATGGACTACAAGGTCCGCCAGAACTGGCGCGCGGGCGGGGACAAGTCGAAGGAGCGCGGTCATCAGATCGTTCACTTCAAGGAGGCGTTCCACGGCCGTTCGGGCTACTGCCTCTCCCTGACCAACACCGACCCGGCCAAGACCGATCTCTTCCCGAAGTTCCCCTGGCCGCGCCTCGAGAATCCGAAGCTCCGCTTCCCCCAGACCGCGGACGCCCTGAAGGACGTGGCCGCGAGCGAGCAGCGGTCCCTCGAGCAGCTGCGCAAGGCCTTCGAGGATTTCGGCGACGACATCGCCGGCATCCTCATCGAGCCCATCCAGGGCGAGGGCGGCGACAACCATTTCCGGCCGGAATTCATCCAGGCCCTGAAGTCGATCGCCGACTCCACCAACTGCTTCTTCATCGTGGACGAGGTGCAGACCGGCATCGGCCTCACCGGCAAGTTCTGGGCTCACGAGCATTACGGGGTCGAGCCGGACGCGCTGGCCTTCGGCAAGAAGACCCAGACCTGCGGTTGCCTGGTGGGAACCAAGGTCGACCGTGAGCCGGACAACGCCTTCAAGACGAAGTCCCGGATCAACTCCACCTGGGGCGGGAACCTCACCGACATGGTCCGCTTCCAGCGCTTCCTCGAGATCATCGAGGAAGACAAGCTGGTCGAGAACGCGCGCCTGGTGGGCGAGCATCTCCTGGCCGGCCTGCGCGCGGTCGAGGCCGAGTTCCCCTCCCTCGTGTCCAACAGCCGGGGCCGCGGCCTCATGATCGCCTTCGATACCGCGGCCGACGCCCGCAAGGCCCTTCTCGCGAAGTGTTTCGATCTCGGCATGCTGGCCCTGCCCTGCGGTTCCCGCTCGGTCCGCTTCCGTCCCCCGCTGACCCTCACTCGTTCCGAGGCCGATCAGGGCCTCGACATCCTGCGACGCGCACTTCAATCACTCCCCGGAGGAGCCCAGAAATGATCGAAAACGAAGCCGCAATCTTCATCGCGAACGACGCGATGGCCGAGATCATCAAGGCCAAGAGCGCCAAGGGGAAGATGGTGCGAGTCGCCGACGAGGGCTACTACGAGGTGCGCCTGGTCCTGAACGGCAAGAACCACACCGCCTACCTTCCGATTTCCACGACCGTGGTCGTCTCCGCGACTCCCGAAGGCGAGTTCGCCTCCATCCCGGTGGAGCGCTGAGCCCTTCTCACCCCTCCTCCCTTTCCTGACCCGGCTTTCGTTAATCCCCTGGAGAACAAATCTGCATGTCCCGTGATCTGAAGATCATCCACATCGGCCTCGGCCCCATCGGCATGGGCATCGCCAAGATGGTCCTCGCGAAAGAAGGCCTCAAGGTCGTCGGAGCCTGCGACTCGGCCGCGGAAAAGGCCAACAAGGACCTGGGCGACGTGCTCGGCCTGGGCAAGAAGCTCCGCATCAAGGTGGCGGGCGATCCGGTCAAGTTCATCAAGGCCGCCAAGGCCGACGTGGCCGTGGTGTCCACCACGTCCTCGGCCAAGGTGGTGAAGGCCACCATCGAGGCCCTGATCAACCGCGGCATCAACGTGGTCACGACCTGCGAAGAGTTCGCCTATCCCGTGCCGGGCAACGCGAAGGTCTTCCGCGACCTGGACGCGATCGCCCGGAAGAAGAAGGTCTCGGTCCTCGGCACCGGGGTCAACCCCGGCTTCGCCATGGACGCCCTCGCCCTCACCATGACCGCGCCCTGCGAGTCGGTCAGCCGGGTTTCGGTCACCCGCATCGTCGACGCGGGCACGCGCCGTCTGCCCCTGCAGCGCAAGGTGGGCGCCGGCCTCTCCCTCGCCCAGTTCAGCCGCGCCAAGGCCGAGGGCACGGTCCGTCACGTGGGTCTGCCCGAGTCCGTGCAGATGATCGCCGACTCTCTCGGCTTCAAGCTCGACCGGGTCGAGGAGACCCTCGAGCCCGCGATCGCGCCCCGCGATCTCAACACCGACTACCTCCGCATCGCCGCGGGCACCGCCGCCGGCATCAAGCAGGCCGCCCGCGGCTACTCCAAGACCGGCCTGGTGGTGAGCCTCGATCTCCACATGTACGTGGGCGCCGATTCGCCCCGGGACCACATCGTGATCGACGGTTCGCCCTCCATGGACATGACGGTCAAAGGCGGCATCGCCGGCGACGTCGCGACCGCCGCGATCTCCGTGAACGCGATTCCCAAGGTGATGTCCGCGCGTCCCGGTGTTCTCACCATGCGCGACATTCCCCTGCTTCATTCGTACAACAAGGAAGAGGCAAGGAACCCCCCGAAGAAGTGAGGGCGGTACCCCACTACCAGGTTCGTGCTGCGGCTGGTGTCCCCCTCACGTCATTGCGAGGAGCCAGTCCGTTTCGTAGTGCGACGAAGCAACCCCCTCCCACCACTACCAGGCTTGCGGGCCGTACGGGCTGGGTAGTGGTGGACGGGGGTTGCTTCGTCGCACTACGAAACGGATTGGCTCCTCGCAATGACGTGAGGGGGTACAGGACGCAGCACGAGCTGGGTAGTTACTGCCCGGCTTGATGGCACCCCGCAAGGACGGTACCCCCGCTTGACACGATTAGACCCTCGTCCCTAGGGTGCGAGGTGTCATGGCTGGGTTCTTTTCTTCGCTTCAGGACGGGTTGGGCGGGTTCTTCGAGACGCTCCGGAACACCGACTGGTCCGCGCGGCTTTCTCAACTGGAACTGCCGGCGATGTCCGTCGATCTGCTTCAGTCGATCGCGCTGGGCATAGCCCTCGCGGCGTGCGCGGGGCTCCGGGCCTGGCTGCCGATCTTCGCGGTGGGGGTCTCGGTGCGGCTCGGCGTGCTGCCCCTGGGGGATTCGTTCCGCTTCCTCGGCGGCAACGTGGCCCTGACCGTGTTCGCCATCGCGACCGTGATCGAAGTTCTCGCGGACAAGATTCCCGTGGTCGACCACGCGCTCGACGCTCTCTCGACCTTCCTCAAGCCCGTGGCCGGGATGGTGCTCGCCGCCTCGGTCATGTGGACGGTCGATGATCCGATCGTGGCCCTCGCCCTCGGGGTGATGGTCGGAGCGCCGGCTTCGCTTGTGCCGCACACCGCCAAGGCGACGCTGCGCGGCGTGCTTTCCCCCATCACCGCCGGTCTCGCCGCCCCCATTCTCTCGTTTCTCGAGGATGTGATCGCCTTCGGCCTCGTGGCCCTCGCCATCCTGGCCCCCTTCGTGGTGGCCGCGGGCTTCGTGCTCTTCGCTCTCGTCACCGGACGATTCCTGAGAAAGAAAATGACTCATAACCCCACGACTCCGCCGGTGACGGCATGAATCCGTCCGCCCTCACCCTCGGGATAGCGCTCGCCGCGGCCCTTCGCTCATCGACCCCGTCCGCCCCCGCCCAGGATCCCCAGCAGCGGCCTCCCATCATCATCGGGGCGGAGGTCGAGGTGGTCTCGGTTCCCGTCATCGTGCACGACAAGGCCGGGCGCTTCGTCGCGGGCCTCAAGAAAGAAGACATCCAGATTCTCGAGGACGGAGTGCCCCAGGAGATCACGTACCTCGCGAGCAGCACGGGCGAAGACCGGATTCCCCTCTCCATCGCCTTGACCCTGGACACCTCCGGAAGCATGAAGGGAAGCATCACGTTCCTGAAGGAGGCCGCGACCTATTTCACGGGAAAGCTGGAGCTGACCGATCAGGCCCTGGTGGTTCAGTTCAACGAGAGCGTCAAATCGAGTTCCGAGTTCACCGACGACACCGATCGGATGGACGCGTTCATCAACGGCCTCCAGGTCTGGGGAGGGACGGCCCTCTACGACTCCGTCATGTACAGCCTCGACCGCCTGCGCGACCGGCCCGGACGCAAGGCCCTGATCCTCCTTTCCGACGGCGACGACACCTCGAGTGTGGCCGGCAAGGCCCAGGTCACCGCCCTCGCGAAGTCGCTCGAAGTCTCCATCTACGCGGTCGGCATCCAGGGCTTCGATACTCCGCGCGGCTTCCTCAAGAACCTCGCGGAAGACACCGGCGGCGCCTACTACTTTCCCAACAAAACCAGCGAATTGATCAAGGTCTTCGAGGCCATCGCGAAGGACCTGAAGAACAACTACCTCATCGCCTACTCCCCGAAGCGGGCGGCCGACAACACCTACCGGAAGATCGAGGTCAGGGTCAACCGGCCGGAGGTGACGGTGCGGGTGCGGCCGGGGTACATGGCGGCCAGGAAGCGGAGAGGCCAGCAGGGGTAGGTTTCCACCCCTTCCGTCTCCCTCGCTCTCCCCGGGCGTTCCACCCTGGCTCGCAAGCCACTAGAATGCCTCCTTCCCAATGCCAGCCACACCCGAACTGCTCCTGAAATCGTCGGAAGGGGAGCGCCGCATCAAGGTCGAACGCGAGCGCACCACGCTCGGCCGGTCGCGTGACGCCGACATCTTCATTCCCGACCAGTGGCTCTCGCGGATGCACGCCGAGATCCTGCTGGACCGGGGCGGCCTCGTGATCGCGGATCTCGGCAGCAAGAACGGCACCCTGGTCAACGGCTCGCGGATCCAGGGCCCGACGCCCCTGCGCAAGGGCGATCAGATCAAGCTCGGCGACCACATGGTCACGGTGCAGTGGAGCCTGGCCGACGAGGAGACCGAGGACGACATCCAGGCGGTGGGCACCCGCGTCTTCTCCGTGCGCACCCTGCAGGAAGGCGTGCTCAAGGCCCCGAGCAGCGCGGAAGACCTCGTCCGCAAGAACCGGGTGCTCACCGTGCTCTCGGGTGCTGCCGCCGCCCTCCTCGCCCACAAGCCCATCTCCGAGACCTTCGACCAGATCCTCGATATCCTCTTCGCCGCGGTGGAGGCCGAGCGCGGCGCCATCGCCCTCTTCGAAGGCCCGCCGGGCGCCCAGCTCGCCGAGGTCAAGGCCAGCAAGACGCGGCGGGGCGAGCCCATCCTGCGGGTCAGCCGGTCGATCTCGCGGCGCGTGTTGAAGGAGCAGGTCTCGATCCTCCTCCCCAACGTCCTCGAGGACGCGGTCTTCAAGTCCGAGCAGAGCATCGTGACCACCGGCATCCGCTCGGCCATGTGCGCGCCCTTGTGGCACTCGGACGGCGGCAAGGAATCGGTCATCGGCGTCGTGTACCTCGACTCGCGCGAACGAACGCACACCTTCTCCGAAGAGGACCTCGAACTGGTGACCGCGCTCGCGAGCGTCGCCGCGGCCAAGATCGAGAACGCGCGGCTTCTCGAGGAGAGCCTGGAGAAGCGGCGTCTCGAAGAGGACATGCGGGTGGCGGCGGAGATCCAGCGGTCCATGCTGCCCAAGACCTCGCCCACCATCGAGGGCTACGACGTGGCCGCCGGGACCGAGCCCTGCCGCGCGGTGGGCGGCGACTATTTCGATTTCCACGTCACCAAGGACCGGCTCACCTTCGTCCTGGGCGATGTCTCCGGAAAGGGAACCGGGGCCGCTCTCATCATGACCATCCTGCGCGCCGCGGTGCGCGACTACTGGCTCGAGGACGACCTCACCCAGGCGTTGAACGAGATGAACAATCTGGTCACCCAGAACGTGCCCGCCAACAAGTACGTCACCTTCTTCCTCGGACGCCTCGACCTCGCCACCGGCCACCTCGAATACGTGAACGCCGGCCACAACGCTCCCATCCTGTCCCGGGCCTCGGGCGCGGTCGATCGCCTGAAGACCGGAGGCATGGTCCTCGGTCTCTTCGAGGACGCGGTCTACGAGAAGGGCGCCACCAACCTCGATCCGCAGGACCGACTGGTGGTCTTCACCGACGGTTTCTCCGAGACCTGGAACAGCAAGGGCGACGAACTCGGGGAGGAGGGGCTCACCAAATTCGTCCTCGACGTCAAGGGCACCTCGGCGAACGCCATGAAGGAGCACCTGCTCACGAAGGCCGACGAATTTGCCGAGGGTTTGAAGGCCACCGACGACCGTACGATCATCGTGGTCTGCCGGAACCCTTCCTAGGCCGGGCCCTTCCTGGCCGCGCGCTCCGCGCGCAGAACCACCAGTTCGTCGTCCAGGGTCGAGACCAGGGCCTTGAGCCGCGCCACCTCGGCCGCGAGTCTCGTCTCGTCGGGCGATTTGCCCGGAAGGGCGGCTCGCAGCAACAGGCGCAGGGCGAGGCTCGCGATCGCCCGGATGCGGGAGAGCGGCGAGCCCGCGAACGACCAGTTGCGCGAGTGGCCCAGCGCGATGACGCCCGAGGCGGCCCCGGGCGCTTCGAGGCGGAGGAGCAGCAGGGAGTTGAGACGGGGGTTCGCGGCGAGGCCGCGCTCGTTGAGCCCCGCCGCGGTGTCCAGGCGCAGGGTGTCCTGGTCGCCGAGGAGAGTGAGGAGCTGCGGACCGATCTCACCCAGCCCGGGGGCGATGGTGAAATGAAGAAGGCCGCGGTCGGTCGCGGCCACGATCTCGCCGCATTCGAAGCGCTCGAAGGCGAGAAGGGTCGTCCGCACCCGGTCGAGCATCTCCTCCGGGTAGGGGGCGGCCTCGGCCACGGCGAGAAGATCCTGAATCGTCTGCTGGAACATGTAACCTTGCGTGTGTCTTTCTCTCTGAAGTTTTCCGGTCCAATGTTGCCATGATCAACGTCCTTCTCATCGGCGACATCGTCGGCTCTCCGGGCCGCGCCATCGTGAAACAGGCGCTGCCGAAGATCCTGCGCAAGCGCGCCATCGATTACTGCATTGCCAACGCCGAGAACCTGGCCGGCGGCAACGGGGTCACCCGCGAACTCGCGGAGGAACTTCTGAGCCTCGGAGTGAACTGTCTGACCTCGGGCAACCACATCTGGGACAAGCGGGAGATCATGCCGGTCATGGACATGTTCCCGCAGCTCCTGCGGCCCGCGAACTACCCCGCGGGCCAGCCCGGCAAGGGACACCACATCGGGAAGAGCCGCACCGGGTTGAAGGTCGCGACCCTCAACCTCTCCGGCCGCGTGTTCATGAATGGCGCCATCGACGATCCCTTCACCATCGGGAAGAAGCTCGCGGAGGAGCTTCGGAAGGACACGCCGATCATCCTCGTGGACATGCATGCCGAGACCACTTCGGAGAAGGCGGCCATGGGCTTCTTCATGGACGGCCTCGCCTCGGTGGTGGTGGGCACGCACACCCACGTTCCCACCTGCGACCACCGGATCCTTCCGAAGGGAACCGCGTACTGCACGGACATCGGCATGACCGGCCCCTACGACTCCGTGATCGGGGTCGAGAAGGACATCATCATCAAGCGGTTCGTGGACGGCCTGCCCGCGAAGTTCGAGACCGCGAAGGGTGATCCCCGCTTCGCCGCGGTGGTGGTGGCAATCGACGAAGATACCGGCCGCGCCTCCTCGATCGATCGCATGTTCCTGACCGAATCGGAAGTTCAATCGCTCTAGCCGTCCTCCTTCGCCCCCTCCTCGATGACGACACGGCGCTCTCCGCCCCCCCCGAAGCGGCTTCCCGCCCAGGGACGGCCTCTGCAGGAACGTCTCCAGTCGACCTTGTTCGCGGCGCCGCCCGCATCCGCCGGGACGGGCGGGGTCCACGCGCAGACGCCCGCGCCCCGACCGGACAGTCCGCCAACCCCGATCTCCGTCACCGAGCTGACCGGCCGGCTCGGCCGGCATATCGAGGCGGGCTTCTCCTCGGTCTGCGTGATGGGTGAAGTGTCGAAGGTGACGCAGGCCGCGAACGGCCACACCTACTTCACGCTCAAGGACGCGGGCTCGACCCTCGACGCCATCCTGTGGGCCAGCAACAAGGACGCGGTGGCGGTCCAGCCGAAGCTCGGCCTGCGGGTGGTGGCCCAAGGCGCCATCCGCGTCTTCCCGCCGCAGGGCCGCTACTCCCTCCACGTCGAGACCCTCGATCTCGTGGGGGTGGGGGATCTTCAGCGCGCGCTCGAAGCGCTCAAGGCGCGTCTCTCCGCCGAGGGCCTCTTCGCCGAGGCGCGAAAGCGGCCGCTGCCCACCATCGTGTACACGGTCGGGGTGGTGACCTCGCCCACCGGGGCAGTGCGCCAGGACATCGAGCAGACCCTGTCGCGGGGCGGCGCGCGCGTGCGCGTGCTCATTTCGCCCACCCGGGTCCAGGGCGAGGGCGCGGCTCCCGAGATCGCCGCGGCCATTGCCCTGCTCTCGGAGCGCGACGACGTCGACATCATCATCGTGGCCCGCGGCGGCGGCAGCATGGAGGATCTCTGGCCCTTCAACGAGGAGATCGTGGCGCGGGCCATCGCGGCCTCCTCTCCGCCCGTGATCTCCGCGGTCGGGCACGAGACGGACTTCACGGTGTCGGACTTCGTGGCCGACGTCCGGGCCGCGACCCCGTCGGTAGCCGCGGGCATGGTGGTTGACATCCAGCGGAACGCCGCGCTGCGCACGGCGAACGCGAGCGCTTCGCTGCTGCGGGCCATGGAGGCGAGCCGCGACCGCTGGCGCCGCCGCCTCGACGCGGTCTCGACCCATCGGGTGATGGAGCGCGAGCGAACGAAGCTCGAGAGGCTGCGCGGGCGTGTGGCCGCGGCCTTCGCCCGCGCCCGAACCGCGGCCGACCGGCGCCAGGCCATGAGGCTTTCCACCTTCCGGGACCTCGCCACCCGATGTGAAGCCCAGGCCCCCCGGGAAGTCTTCGGCCGCGCGCACGCCCGGGTGGACCGTGCCCTTCTCTCCATGCGTTCCCTCGTCGCCTCCCAGATGGACCGCCGGCGAGCCCGCGCCTTGAGGTCTTTCGAGTCCAGGGGGCTTCGCGATGCCGGCGCGCGGGTCTCCCTGGTGGCCCGCCGTTTCTCGCAGGGCCTGGGCCTCCTGCTGCGGAGCGTGCGCCCCGCGGTGGAAGGCCGGAGGAAGAGCCTCGCGGAAGCCGCGGCCAGGCTCGATGCCCTTTCGCCGCTCGCGGTCCTGAGCCGCGGTTACGCTCTCGCCACCACCCCCGAGGGGCGTATTCTTCTTTCCGCCACCGATGTGTCGCCCGGCGACGCGGTGCTGGTCCGGCTCTCCAAAGGGCGTCTCCGGACCACGGTGACCGGGCGGGATGAGGAGGTTTCTTGAGCGTGGCCCCAGACCAGGAAGTAAAGGAATCGTTCGAGACGGCGCTCTCCCGGCTCGAGCAGATCGTGGTCGCCCTCGAGAAGGGCGACCTGTCGCTGGAAGAGTCCCTCAAGCTCTACGAGGAGGGGATCTCCCGGGCCCGGTTGTGCCAGGAGCGCCTCGAGCAGGCGGAGTCGAAGATCGAAGTTCTCTCCCAGGACGCCCGCCGCGTCCTCGATCGGGCGGCGAAAGTCGAGCCGCCCCGCTGAGAGACAACCGCTTGGATCCAACCCTCGACGAGTTGAGGTCGCTGGTCGATCTTTCCCTCGATCGCTACCTGCCGAAAGAATCGGCCTGGCCCGAGCGCGTTCACGCGGCCATGCGCTACTCCATCTTCGCCGGGGGCAAGAGGATCAGGCCGCTGTTGTGCCTCGCCGCCGCGCACGCGACGGGGGGGGCGGTCGGCCGGGAGCGGGCTCTCTCGTTCGCCTGCGCGGTGGAACTGATCCACACCTTCTCGCTCATCCACGACGACCTTCCCTCGATGGACGACGACGACCTGCGCCGCGGCCGGCCCACCTGCCACAAGGCCTTCGATGAAGCGACCGCCATCCTCGCGGGGGACGCGCTCCAGACCCTGGCCTTCGAGATCATCGCCACCGACGAGGGCGGGGTCACGAGGCCCGGGCTCGCGCTCGAGGCCCTGACCGTGCTCGCGCGGGCGTGCGGCACCGCGGGGCTGATCGGCGGGCAGATGGACGATCTCAAGTACGAAGGCGTGCCCGCGACGCCGTCGGATCTCGAGCGCATCCATCGCACCAAGACGGGCGCCCTCATCGTGGCGACCGTGGTGGGCGGTGGCCTCCTCGCGGGCGGGCCGCCGGACAAGGTCGCGGCCCTGCGGGCCTTCGCCGAGCCCATCGGCCTCGCTTTCCAGATCGTGGACGACATCCTCGACGTGAGCGGGGACGCCGCGGCCCTCGGGAAGACTCCGGGCAAGGACGTCAAGTCGGGGAAGGCCACCTGGGTCGCCCTTCACGGCCTCGAGGCGTCGAAGCAGCGGGCGGTCGAGCTTCACGCCCAGGCGGTGCAGGCCCTTCACCCGTTCGGATCCGAGGCTTCTCTCCTGCGCGACCTCGCCTCCCGGATCATCCACCGCGCCTCTTGAGTCCGCTCCGCCGCCGCCTCGACCTCGAGATCGTGCGCCGCGGCCTCGCTCCCTCCCGGGAGCGCGCGCAGGCCCTGATCCTGGCCGGGCGGGTGCGGGTCGCCGCGGTGGAGAGGCCGAAGCCGGGCGCCCAGGTGACCGAGGAGACCGTGATCGAAGTGGACGGCGAGGAGACCTGGGTTTCGCGCGGCGCGCTCAAGCTCCTGGGCGCCCTCGACGCCTTCCGGGTGAATTGCGAGGGCCGGGTGTGCGCCGACATCGGCAGCTCGACCGGCGGCTTCACCGAGGTGCTGCTCGCGCGCGGCGCCGCGCGCGTCTACGCCTTCGACAGCGGTGTGGGCCAGCTCCACGAGCGGTTGCGCCAGGACCCGCGGGTGATCCTCAGCGAGCGGACCAATGCCCGGCACCTTACCCCCGACTCGCTCCCGGAGAAGCCGACGCTCGCGACCATGGACGTGTCGTTCATTTCGATCCTGAAGATCCTCCCGGCCCTCACCGGCCTCCTGGCCGAAGGCGCCGACGTGGTATCGCTGGTGAAGCCCCAGTTCGAGGCGGGCCGGGCCGACGTGGGCAGCGGGGGGATCATCCGCGACCCGGCCGTGCACACGCGCGTGATGCTGAGCGTGGTGAGGGGCGTGGAGGACCTGGGCTTCGAGGTCCGGGCGGTCTGCCGGTCGGCGATCGACGGGGCCTCGGGGAACCGGGAGTTCTTCCTGCATGCCATCTCCCCCGGGCCGCGGGGTGGCGAGGCCTCGTCCGGTCTGACATGATGGCGCCATGAAGGTCGCTCTGGTCACGCGCGACGATCTGCCCGACGGCGATCCCACGCGCCTCAAGGTGATGAAGGTCCTCGCCTCGCTCGGGGCCGAGATCGTGGAGAAGAAGACGCGGGGCGCGGTCGACGCGGTGGTGGTGCTGGGAGGCGACGGCACCCTCCTTCGCGCGGTGCAGCGCGTCTCCACCGAGGACACCCCGATCCTGGGCGTGAACCTCGGTTCGCTGGGTTTTCTCACCGAGATCACGAGCGACGAGGTGGAAGGAGCGCTTCGGACCCTCATGTCCGGGGACTACGCGTACTCGTGGCGTTCGATGCTCTCCGCCACCCTGGTCCGCGGGGACGGGCACGAGACCCTGGTCCACCAGGGCCTGAACGACGTCACCATCGCGAAAGCCTCCACGGTGTCGAGGATCGTCGAGTTCACGGTCTCGGTGGGCAACAAGTTCGTGTCCGAGTTCCGGGCCGACGGGCTCATCGTCTCCTCGCCCACCGGCTCCACCGCCTACAACCTCGCGGCCGGCGGCCCCATCCTGCATCCCCTGCTCGACGCCGTGGTCCTCACTCCGATCTGCCCGCACATGCTCTCGTACCGTCCCCTGGTCATCCCCGCGAGCACGCCGGTGCGGATCAAGGTTCGTTCCTCCACCTCCCCGGTGCACGTGACCGTGGACGGCCAGTGGAGCCGGGAAGTGATGCCGGCCGACGAGCTGGTGGTCAGCATGGGGAAGCGGCGGTTGAAACTCGTGACCTCTCCCGCGCGCGACTACTACGAGGTGTTGCGGACCAAGCTCAAGTGGGGAGACGCGCCCAAGCTCAGGACGTGAGCCCTTAACGGGAGACCTCGATCCGCGCGAGCCGCAGTTCTCCCGCCTCCGCCCGCAGGTACACCTCGTCTCCGGGAGCGAGGGCGAGGGGCACGTTGAGGTCGAAGTCGCCC